>CAZAVR010000285.1:3136-5759 GCA_964488435.1 uncultured Cytophagales bacterium
GGAGGGATAGGATTTACAATGTCGATCTTTATCGCCATGCTGTCGTTTGCCGATATCCCGCATTATTCATCGGAGGCCAAATTTGACGTGTTGATCGCTTCTTTGTTGTCGGGTATCCTTGGTTCGGCATTATTGACTATTACAGGTAGCCGCTCTCTTAAAGAAAATTAACTTTGGAATGTTGTCCTTATAAGGACATGCTTACTAATTGTGTATGAAGCCTATCATTTTAGTTCCGACCGATTTTTCTGAAAACGCACTGCTGGCAGCCCGCTTTGCTATTGGCCTGGCCGCTCGATCGCATGCGGAAGTCTTTTTTCTACATACATTCACCTGGCTGCGCTCTGCTTTTCAGGGTGAGCACGAAAATGAAGTCAATCGTAAAGAGGCTGAACAAAACGCCGGAGAGGAGATGGACAACTTCCTGGCAAACTTTACCGGGGAATCAAAAATGCCGGAAACGTTCTTAGCAGAAGGGCACCTGCCGGATGCTATCGACCGTTTCCTGTCCGGGTCAAATGTAAGGCTGGTCGTAATGGGTACTACCGGCGCATCAGGGTTAAAATATCATGTACTGGGAAGTAACACCTTTGAGGTCGCCCAACATCTGAAGGGCGTGCCGCTGGTGGTCGTGCCACCCGATGCCTCGCGTTTCGGCTTCGAAAAAGTGGCGTTTTTTACCGATTTTAATCCAGGCGATTTGCAAACTATTGTTTCCTTGAGAACAGTATTCCCTTCTTTACCTAGCGTAATTCAACTTATTCATTTCGGAAAACCAGACAATCGGGTAAATGAGGAAGCAAAGCTCGCTGAGTGGGCTCAAACCTTAAAAAATAAAACCGGAATATCACAGATTTCCTGGTCGTGGGTGGAAGGAGAGGAAGGCGTGGAAGCCATCCGGAAGCTGGATGAGGGTTTTGATCTGTTGATGCTGACGCAGGTTGAACGGGGATTTTTCGAAAAGCTGTTTTCAAAGAGCATGGCCAAAGAGCTGATCCATCGGTCCCCAATACCGGTCTTTCTGATCAATCCGATCCCCGAACATTGATACACTTTTATAATAAGATACCTCCTTTATGCTTGACCTCGCTACCGCCTTAAATGACCTGATCTGGAGTAATGCGCTGATTGCTCTTTGCGCAGGTGCCGGAATTTATTTTTCAGTAAAGACCCGGTTTCTGCAAGTGCGTTACCTGAAGGATATGATCCGCCTGTTGTTTACAGATTCCGCTTCCGGTAAGGGAGTGTCTTCCTTCCAGGCATTTTCCATTGCCATTTCCGGCAGGGTAGGGACGGGAAATATAGCCGGTGTGGCTACTGCCATTGCGATGGGAGGACCGGGCGCAGTATTCTGGATGTGGGCAATTGCGTTCCTGGGAGCGGCTTCGGCCTTTATAGAAGCAACGCTCGGCCAGATCTATAAAGTTGACAGGGACGGCCAGTACAGGGGCGGCCCGGCTTTTTATATCGAGAAGGGGCTCGGGCTGAAGTGGTATGCCGCCCTGTTTGCGATAGTAACTGTTTTCAGCACCGCCTTTTTTCTGCCCGGTGTTCAGAGCAATAGTATTGCCTCCAGCATGCAGCACGCCTTCGACATCCCGGTAGAGATTACCGGCGTTGCGGTATCAATCCTGCTGGCTGCCATTATATTCGGTGGGGTCCGCAGGATCGGAAGAGTTGCCGAACTGATCGTGCCTTTTATGGCCGGCGCGTATATATTGATGGCGTTGGTTATTGTAGCGCTCAATTTCAGGCAGCTCCCTGATGTTTTCGCGCTCATTTTCAAGTCTGCTTTCGGACAGGAGCCGGCCCTGGCCGGGATTTTCGGATCGGCCGTTACCTGGGGCATAAAAAGGGGAATATACAGCAACGAAGCGGGACAGGGGACAGCCCCGCACGCGGCCGCAGCCGCAGAAGTGAGCCATCCCGTCAAGCAAGGACTGGTACAGGCATTTTCGGTCTATGTGGATACATGGTTCGTTTGTACGGCAACCGCGCTGATCATACTTTTTACCGGACAGTTCAATGTGGTCAATCCCGCAGGCGGCTTTTATATCGGCAATGTTCCCGACCTGGCGGCCGGATCAGGCTTTACCCAGGCGGCAGTCAGCCGGCATTTTCCCGCCATCGGCGACGGTTTCGTGGCTTGTGCGTTGCTGCTCTTTGCCTTTACGACGATCATGGCCTATTACTACATTGCAGAAACCAATCTGAGCTATCTGTTGAAAGGCAAGAAGAATAAGATTTTCCTGTGGATTCTAAGAGGGTTGATCCTGTTCGCTACTTTCTATGGAACCATTAAAACGGCAGACCTGGCCTGGACGCTCGGAGACATAGGAGTAGGTTTGATGGCCTGGCTCAATGTCATCGCGATCATCCTGCTTAAGGAGCCAGCTTTGAAGGCGCTGAAGGATTATCACCTGCAGAGGGAAAAAGGAGAAAACCCGGTTTTCGATCCGGAAGCTTTGGGTATTTCAGATGCAAAAGTCTGGAATAAGTGACCGGCCTGTCCGGCCGATGAAATCAAAATTAATAATTTGTCCTAAACAATTGACAAACAATTGGCTTAGCTGATATGCTATCTTTGTAAAGACAAAAAGTGCAGCACTATGGCAATCGGCTG
>CAZAVR010000286.1:0-2513 GCA_964488435.1 uncultured Cytophagales bacterium
GAATGACGCTCCGACGGCATTCGATCTTCGGCATGACTAGAGCAGGACTTTGTATCAGGCAACCCGATAATCCCAAATTCGGACAATGGGCCAAAATTCCACTTGAAACCAAATATAATTTTAAAAAAATAACTTTAACATCAAAAAAAATAACTAAAACTGTCAATAACAGTTTCTATTTCACGAAAATACTTACAATATTCTCACAATACAGAATAATATTCTGTATTCCATTGTAAAACAAAAGTCTGGGCACAGAAACACTGCACCCCTGACACATGTCTTATACTTTATTTATTATTTTTTCTTCTGATAGTCGATCCTGAATACCGTTCCATTCAGGTCGTCTGTAACATAAAGTTCTCCTGCTGGCCCCTGGGCCAATCCGCAAGGCCGGTGTTTTACGGGACCGGTGGGCTTGGCCAGATCAGTACCGGCAAAATTATCCGCGAAGATTTCCCATTTCCCGGCCTTCCCGTTTACAAAAGGAACAAAAGCCACAAAGAAGCCTTTCTTTAGTTCTGCCGATTGATTGTGAAAGGCAACAAAAGCTCCGTTCTTATAGCGGGCAGGAAACATATTCCCCGTATAAAACAACAGGTCGTTCGGCCCCAAATGTGCCGGAAAGCCCACAATCGGATCAAGCACTTTACTTCCGGCAAGTTTTTTACCGTCACCGCCGTATTCCGGAGTTACAATCTTTTTCTTCTGCTGGTGATCATAGTAAGAATAAGGCCAACCTGCGTCACTACCCTCTGTCAGCTTATAGAATGCTTCCGATGGAAGCTCTGCACTTTGTTGAGCCGTGTAATACTGAGGATAAAAATCATGAAACTTACCTCTTCCATGAATCACAGTATACAACGCATTGGTTTTGTTATCCCAATCGAGGGCAACGGCATTCTTAACTCCGGTCGCATATCTGGAACCATCGGCAAAAGTCTGGTTGAGTTTGTCGGCCCGGAATTTCCATATTCCACCCGCCGAATCAAGGATGGCACACGGCGACATACCCTGGCCTGTTCCTTTCACCCTGCAATCGTCGCTGTAGGATCCGATGGTCACATAGATATTCCCCACTTTGTCAAAGGTGAAAGGCTTCGCGTTGTCCGCTGTGTGATCCAGAAGCCCATCCACGATATTTTCAGGATTTTCCGGATCGATGATTTCGCTTCTTTCGTTGAGTTTGTACCTGAAAATGCCCTGGTTCGACGCACTGTAAAGATACCCGTTACGGATATCAATACCGGTCCCGGGGTAGTTTCCAAAAAGCGTCTTTTCATCGATACTACCGTCTTTGTCGGTATCGCGCAACAGGTATATTCCTTTACCCTCCTGAAGTTTTGACAGCTTCACATAAATATCGCCATTCTTCGCCACGGCGATATGTCTGGTCTTGCCCAGGTTTTCTGCCAGAATTCTTGCCGAAAAACCTGCCGGCAGCACCAATTCCTTCGGGTCTATACTTGTTGCGGGAGTGTTGGGATCAAAAACGGGACCATCTGTACTCTTGTAGGCAAAAAGGCCTGCCATTCCAGCCAGCACGACTACTGACGCGGCTGTTCTTCTTAATTTAATTTGCATTTAACAGTTATATTAGCGTTTAATAGAAAGCAATATTTGTCGCTGGTTTACTTACCGAAGTGCAATACACTTCCTTTTCAGACAATGGAAGGTAAGTAAGGTACCGATTTATGGACGTTGGGTTTCAAATATTTACACATCCGGCCATTTTCTCAATTTCATAAATTGCCCTAAATTAATACTAATTTTGATAAGCGTTATTCGTGTATTTATGCTCCGTATTATTCAGCATCTGAAAGAGCCTGAGTGACGCCCCAAAATGTCGCTAAGCAAACTTACAGATCAAACCGTCGTACTGACAATTACACATACGCTGCAAAAGAACAGGAAGCCATGGATCCCAATTACAACATCATTTCCCGGAAAAAACCCTCCATACCTGTGAGTCAGGGATTGAGAAAGTACCTGAAAGCCTATCAGCGGGAAACCAAAATGCCCGTAGGTTATCAGGATCTGTTGCACTTTACTGAGTCAGTACCGGTGCTCGACAAATATGGTAAAGATACACTCTGGGAAACCCCCATTTACTACCACGCGGACGCGGACAGGATACATAGCGGACTGAAAAAAGTATACGCCATGCTGAAAGCCTCAGGCAATCTCCGGATCGTGGAACATAAATTCATAGAGCGTGTGGATTACTGTACGTTCGGTAATTCAAATCCTTTCCGTATCAAAATAGTCAATCGCCTGAATGACGTCTATGACTATTTTTATGTGAAGCGGGCAGATGCTTCCAGAATTTACGGACTGGAAATGGAAGAAATCCTTTCACCCAACCAGGTAAACTACCTTGTGGACGGAAATACGCTTGTAGAGGAACACATCGCCGGGATACCTGGTGACGTGTTCGCCAAAACCCGCCTTCACCAGCAGGATTACAACATGACGCGCGTGGCAGTAAATGGGGGTTTCCCAGAGTGTATCTT
>CAZAVR010000286.1:2523-3824 GCA_964488435.1 uncultured Cytophagales bacterium
AATTCAATGAAAGATGCATCATTACCCTCCTGGGAGATATGAGGTCTTATAATTTCGTAATGCAGATCACCCCTGACTTCGACGATTTTCAGTTCCGGTTGCGGGCCATTGATTTCGATCAACAGTTCTATGAAGGGGACTTAAAGATTTATATGCCTCAGTTTTTCAAAGAAAATTTTCTCTACGTGAAACTTGCGATGGAATTCCTCACCGACAAAACTGTGCTCCAGTACCAACAGGAAGAACAGTCGTCTATCGTACATCAGGTAAGAAGCGAGAGGCACAGATTGGCAGCCCTGAGAGACGTTTCAAAAGTAGACCAGCTCTCTACTCCCGAAAAAGTAGACCAGCTCAAAACAGGACTAGCCGACTATTACAATAACCCACAGTACCTGGCATGTTCGTCGATGGGAGATATCATTGAGCTTAACATCAAAAATATAGTCAGGCAGATCCGACTATAATTCCACCGACTGCTTCGTTCACCGGCAAAAATCCGCCCGGGTCAGTTCGAAAACTACCAAACGTTAACAAATACTTCGCAAAGCACTTACCGCTCATGGCAAACCGGAGTATTATCCGTTTATTTGTTCATTTCCCGGACACTGGCAAGCGATGAGAGGGGTCATATCCGTAACTAAATATTGATCGAAACCATGCGTATTAATATTCTTTGGGTGTTGAGTTGTATCTGTTTCATACAGCTTCAGGTATTCGGCCAACGGGAAATCCCGTTGTACATCGGCTCCATTCCAAATGCGAAGGACGCCCCCAACACCGAGTACGGCAAAGCCCACGCACAGGTAGATTCACTTGCTTACGAAGTATCGGTTCCTACCTTAAAGATTTTTCTCCCTGCTGTACCTTCATTAAAAAAAGCAGCGGTGATCATCTGTCCGGGTGGAGGATATGGAGGGCTGCTTACCAAAAGGGAAGGAAGCGATGCAGCACTGGCATTCAATAAGCAGGGAGTAGCCGCATTTGTGCTCAAGTACAGGCTTCCCAACCCGGCAAAAATGCATGACCCTTCGATAGGTCCCTTACAGGATGCATTACGCGCGCTCAAGATTGTCCGCGAAAACGCCGAAAAATGGGGTATAGATCCACAGAAAATCGGCATCATGGGCTATTCAGCGGGAGGGCACCTGGCTTCCACAGCCGGCACTCATTACATGAAACTACCGGAATACAAGGCAAAGGAAGTCCGTCCGGACTTTATGCTGCTAGTTAACCCTGTGATCAGCTTCAGTGATTCAATCGGTCATCAAGGGAGCGCCAAGAATTTACTCGGCGCGAGTCCA
>CAZAVR010000286.1:3834-5759 GCA_964488435.1 uncultured Cytophagales bacterium
AGCTCCCGAAAAAGTCCGGCAATACTCCAACGAACTTCATATCAACGCGGAGACACCGCCGACTTTCCTGGTTCATTCGGGAAATGACAAGGTGGTTCCCGTCCAGAACAGCCTTTATTTTTACGCTTCCCTCTTGAAGCACCGCGTCCCGGCTGCCTTGCATGTGTATTCCAAAGGCGAACATGGTTTTCTAACGTATCCCTCTTTTGACGAATGGTTTGGCCGGTGCCTCGAATGGATGAAAAGTGAGGATTTTCTGTAAAAACAATTCTCTCTAAAAAACCTTCCCGATACATTTCAACGCAACCACAGGCCACTCTTTTTAAGATTGGCCGGCTAGCGCACGATGCGTCTTTCCGGAAAAACAAAATAAAAGCAAACGGGCAGGTAGGGTACCTTATAAAAATCTTGTCATCCTTTCAAAGGGCACATAAATCTATGTAAAGTGAATAAAATTAGACATAAAAGCACATCCGGCACCCCCATACCGGATAGCGATATGAGTACTTTACGAACCAATCCCCCACAAAAACCCGACCCGGGGACAGACAAAGAATTCTTTATACGGCAGGCATTTGAAAAAAATGCAGCAGCGGGCTACGAACTTTTGTTCAGGCATTATTATGGGACCCTCTGCAGCCATGCCGTTCGCTTTGTTTATACGCGGGAAGCAGCCGAAGACCTGGTCGCCGATGTTTTCTACTCGTTCTGGAAGAAGGAAAGCTTCCGGCATGTGTCCACGTCTTATCGTGCTTACCTTTTTACTGCGGTACGACACAAGTGCTTCAACTACCTGCGCTGGGAATTTATCAAAGAAAACGGAGAAGACCTAAAAGAGAGTACCGCCCTGTCATCTCTTCCCCAGCCTGATCACGTGATGGAATACGACGAACTGTGCAACAGACTGGAAAGAACAATAGAGTCTCTTCCTCCGCAATGCCGCCGGGTATTTCTCATGAACCGGTTTGAAGGGAAAAACTACACAGAAATCGCCGAGAATATGGGTGTATCTGTGAAAGCGATCGAGGCTCATATAAGCAAGGCACTTTCTATCTTCCGTAAGGTTCTGCTCAATCATTACCGGCATGGTATTGTCATTCTCCTCTCCCTTTTCACCTAGCCTTATAAAGCTTCTGCCAGTAACGAGAGGAGGTGAAGGCTATTAAATGAGTAAAAGCAACTGAACGCAATTCATGACCATCCCTACCATTCTATCTGACCTAATAAGTCAATAAACAATATCCAGATGAAACACAAATTGACAAAAAATATACTTTTCACCTATTTCATGGGAAACGCCACTTCTCTTCAGAAGAAGCTGATCGAAGCGTGGCTATCTGACGATAAAAACGTGGAATTGTATTACGAATGGCTGGAAGAGTGGGAAAGAACCTATCCCCAGTTTATCCCGGATGTGGATCAGGCCGCAAGTATCCAAATGTCACGGATACAACAAAAGGACAGCGAGTGCGAAAAACAAGAGGCTCAGCAATCCTTCGAACCCGGGAAGGCACGTTTGATAAACTATACCCGACTCGGACGGATAGCGGTTGTTGTTTTCATTTTGGGAATTGCCGGGTTTCTCCTGAAAGACAAATTACTGTATGACGAATACAAAACAGGCTACGGTGAACTACGTACACTGAACCTTAGCGACAACAGCCTGGTGGTATTGAATGCGAATTCAAGTTTACGGGTACCTGTTTGGGGTTTTGGAAGCCGTCATCGCGACGTGTATCTCCAGGGGGAAGCGGAGTTCGTGGTGAACAAAAGGAAAGACCACCTGTCCTTCACCGTACATACCGCCCACAACAATAAAGTGACAGTACTGGGCACCGAATTTGTGGTTTACGCACGAAAGGAAGAGATGCACGTAGCCCTCAATAAAGGCAAAGTCCGGCTTACTACTGCTAAAAATGTCAGAC
>CAZAVR010000287.1:0-5754 GCA_964488435.1 uncultured Cytophagales bacterium
ACAGGAACAGAGAAATCAGTAATATATATGGCACACGGAATCAGGAGCAGACCACTGACGGTCATAAAGAAAAAAATACTCTCCGCCTCCACCGCATCATTGGCCACCTTCATAAAATAACCCTGTGCACCCCACATTAAGAAAACCAAAACGGAAGAAATCAGCCACGAAAAATCACCTACACCTTCATCAGCCGGATCTTTGTATGAAAGAATAAATATAGCAACCAAAGACAGAACGATACCTACCCACTGGCGCAACGACCCGCGCTCTTTCAAAAGCACAGTAGAAAATACAATGGTAACAACAGGAGAAAGAGCAATTAAAGGAAAAACAATGTAAGCAGGACCCGTCTCCAGCGCCTTGAACAAAATCAGCTGCCCCCCGGCTCCGAGCAAACCTATCAGCATCCCGTTAACGACAGACCTCCGGCCGGTATCAATACGCCAGCCTTTAAAACGTAACGCATACAGTGCACAGGGCACCATAGTGACCGCCCAGGCGCAGTAGCCCAGCGTAGCCGGAAAGCCTGCCTTTTCAGGAATTTCAATAAATGCACCCCAAACACCCCAGAACACGGTAGTAATGGCGGCGTAAATAAGCCAGTTCGAACTTTTCATGAGAAGAATTTTCAAAAACGAGATCACGCGCTATTCCGGCGAAAGAATATACAGATGACCCACCAACAGATCAGGAATTTTAGTTAAGCGTGTTACACTACCCTGAACAAAGGGCCATTCAACAGATTATTACTTGCACACCGGCATTTTCAAGCCGCCGCTTTTCTTCATGATCTATGCCGGCATCCGTTACCACCACATCAATATCAGAGACAGGAGCTATGAAAGCAAAGCTCCGTTTCTGGAATTTACTGGAGTCCGTGACCACAATCACTTTCTTGGATATACCGATCATGATCTTGTTCAGATGCGCTTCCTCCACATTGGGCGTAGACAGCCCGTGCACGGCACTGAATCCATCTACCGCCAAAAACAGTTTATCGCAAAAATACCCCCTGAAACTATCCTCCGCGGTGGTTCCTACCAGCGACAACGAATTTTTACGAAGAAAACCACCCGGAATAATAACATTAAACGCCTTACAGTCCGCCAGTACATTGGCCACATTCAGCGCATTGGTAATCACCGTAAGATTCTGAAAGGCCGAAAGGTTTTTCGCAATTTCCATGGTCGTGGTTCCCGAGTCCAGGATGATCGTATCTCCCTCTTCAATCAGGCTGACAGCCGCCCGCCCTATCAAACCTTTTTCCTCAGAGTTATATTTATTCTTATCAGAAAGCGCAAAATCAACACCCACCCTGTCTACCTTAATCGCCCCTCCACGCACCTTAATAAGCATGTTTTTGTTCTCGAGGCGCCCAAGGTCATTCCTGATCGTAACCTCACTTACATTAAACTCACTACTGAGTTCATTGATATCCACCTGACCTTCTTCATTTAGCTTTTCCAGGATCGCAGTACGCCTGGACACCGTTGACCTTACCGCAAATTCTTTCATTATCATAAATTCGTGTTAAACAGTAACTGATACGAAACGCAATATAGCAGGAAAAGTAGCTTTAAAAACTTTTATTTGCGTAAAATACTTTTTTTTAAAGAATTAAAAATAATAAAAAGAAAACAAAATAAGGTTTAATAAGATATAGAGACAAAAACGAAATTTAAAAAAAAGTTTATAAATAGTAAAAAAGGAAATCTATTATATTTAACTTTGTTTCGTAACAAATAAAAAGAAAACTCATTCACAAGTGGATCCATTAAAAAATTCAGCAATAAAAGAATGTTTTGGCTACGATCCTGAGTACCTGCAAAGGGTTGGGGGCATTTTCACCGCATCAGAAATTCTACAGCAGCCTGAACTATGGAATGAAACCTTCACACTACTTACACATCACGAAACCGCGTTAGAGAGATTTCTTCAATCCGTATTCGAATACCCCGATCTGACCATCATCATCTGCGGCGCCGGCACATCAGCATATATAGGCACCATCCTGCAGGGATCTTTTCAACGACAATCGGGAAAACGGACAGTGGCTGTATCCACAACCGATCTGGTCTCCCACCCGTCCGACTATTTCCTGGCTGAGAATCCGACGCTCCTTGTTTCCTTCGCACGCTCTGGCAACAGTCCGGAAAGTGCCGCCTCCATTGATCTTGCCAATCAATTGTGCCGCCGCATTTTCCACCTGGTCATTACCTGTAATCCTGAGGGCCGGCTGGCAGCTGCAACAGCATCAAAAGATAACTGCTATCAGCTTTTTATGCCGGCGAAAGCCAATGATAAAAGTCTGGCCATGACCGGAAGCTTTACGTCTATGCTTCTGGCAGGAATACTGATTTCCCGCATAAATACCGAACGCATTACCAAAAATCAAGTAGAGCAACTAAGCTCTTACGGTCTATTTATCCTGAAAAACTTCAGCCAGGCACTTAAAAAAGTAGCGGGTCTGGACTTTCAACGAACCTTCTTCCTCGGTTCCGGACCTTTTCAGGGAGCCGCCAGAGAATCCCAGCTGAAAATACAGGAACTGACCAACGGCATCATCATGGGAGGCTATGACACATTCCTGGGCTTTCGGCATGGGCCGAAGGTAGTCATCAACCCCTCTACGCTCATCGTCTATCTTTTCTCGAGCAATGCGTATGTAGCTCAATATGAAAATGACCTTGTCGCTGACATCAACCGTGGGGAAAAAGGAATTTATCAGATCGGCATAACCGAATCTAACCATGACAAAAGCCGGGAAGGTGCTATAGATATGATGATAAAGCTTCCCTGCGACGAAAACCTGTACGAAGACTTGTTCTCCGTCTGCAGCGTATTGCCTGCCCAGATACTTGGGTTTATGAAATCGCTCCAGTTGGGATTAAACCCCGACTCTCCTTCACTTTCAAATACAATAACACGAGTGGTAGAGGGCGTAAACATATACCCTTATGTTCCGCAAGCCACTGCAGAACAGAGGCTCCTGCAATAAATAAACAGACTATTCCTGACCTTCTAACCCTGATGGTCCAAAAGTTTTCTAAGCATGAAAAATTACGACATATTGGTTATCGGCGAATTGAACGTAGACCTGATACTCAATAAAGTGCGCCATTTTCCGGTACTCGGACAGGAGATCCTGGCCAACGAAATGCTGCTGACCCTCGGAAGCTCGGCCGCCATTTTTGCAAGCAACGTAAGTCTTTTAGGCAATCGCGTAGCTTTTTCCGGCAAAATCGGAAACGATCTGTTCGGTAACTTCATTTTGGAAAATCTTCAAAAAAAAGCTGTCGACACCACGCATATTGCCCGGCTGCCCCATCTTTCTACCGGTGCCACCGTCGCGCTTAATATCAATGAGGAGCGGGCAGCTGTAACCTATCAGGGGGCCATGACGGACCTTACCCTGTCTGACATACCTGATAGCGTGCTCAGACAGTCACGGCATCTTCACTTTTCATCGGTTTTCCTTCAGCCCGGAATAAAGAATGATATCGCTGAACTATTTAAAATGGCAAAACAAAACGGCCTTACCACCTCATTCGACCCGCAATGGGATCCGGAAGACCAATGGAGCCTGGATCTTCAGGCCTTACTTCCCTATGTTGACATTTTTCTACCCAACGAAGCAGAACTGTTAAAAATCACCCGTACAGAAAGCGTTGAAAAAGCATTTGAAGTGCTGGGGCCTCTGGAAGGCGTATGTGTTGTAAAACAGGGAAGCAAGGGCTCGACCGTGTATCACCAGGGAAATATCCTTTTCCAAAGTTCCTATTTTAACCATAACGTAGTAGATACCATCGGGGCAGGGGACAGTTTTGCTTCAGGATTCATTCATGAGTACCTCCGGAATTCTCCCCTCGAAATATGTCAGAGCACCGGAAATCTTATGGGAGCTATTTCAACCACTGCACAGGGCGGAACCTCCGCTTTCGAAAATTTGGAACACGTATCAAATCTTGCCATCAGCAAGTTCGGCATTCAATATGAATATTAAAGACAGGTTACAGGACGCCCGGCGCAACAGTTACGCTGTGCTCGCCACTAATTTCTACAATTACGAAACTTTGATCGGCATAGTCATCGCTGCAGCCGCACGACAGTCGCCCGTAATTCTACAGCTGACGAGAGGATCAATAGAATATATGGGACTGAATGTGGCCGTCAACATGGCCAGGGCTGCACTGAACGACTACAAAGTAGAGGGCTATCTGCACCTGGACCATTCTGATTCAGTAACGCTCGTACAGCAATGTCTGGATGCCGGATTTGACTCTGTCATGATTGACGCAAGCGAAAAACCAATGAAGCAAAATATAGCCACCTCCTCTGAGGTGGTGAAGATAGCGGCCTCCTACGGCGCCAATGTTGAAGCAGAACTGGGCTATGTGGCCAAACTGGGGCAGTCCAAAGAGATGCTTGCCCTGACAGACCCTGAAGAGGCTGCCTTCTTTGCTGAGCAGACAGGCATAGATATCCTGGCCGTGGCCATCGGAAATGCACATGGATTTTATAATCAAAAGCCCAGAATAGACCTGGAACGTCTTGCATCTATCCACGCCGCCACACCCCTTCCTCTGGTTCTCCACGGAAGCTCCGGTATAGACGCCGCTACCTTACAGGAAACCATAAAAAGGGGGATATGTAAAGTAAATCTGGCAACAGAAATAAAAAATACTTTCATGCAATGCCTGAAACTGGATATGGCGGTCAGTGCCGACATCGACCTGCGCACAGTATTCCCGCCGGCGATACGGGCTGTTTCCGGGCTTGTGGCCGACAAGCTTAGCATCGTAGGGGCCATGTCCTGTCAACTTTAAAATGAAACCTGCAAAATGTCCGAAAAACCCAAACTTTCAGTCCTTTATATGAAAAAATACTGGTTCACATGGCTACCCCTACTGTGGTTTGCCGCTCCGTATGCCATGGGACAGGAAGATAAAAGCCATTTCAGCAAAGCATTTCAGAAAGAAAAAGCGTACCGCATCTTCCTGCCGGCCGACTACAACAGCACAAAAAAGAAATATCCGGTCATCTACTACTTCCACGGCAACAAAGGAGATCACCGGTTTTCTCTGGATGGAGTGGCGGAACTGGTAAAGAATAGTCAGGCTATTCTCGTAGCGTGGGACGGGCGCTCATCCAATTCCGACCGCAGACCATACAATATCGGCTATCACTCAAATATCAATTACGAAAACCAGATCAAAGACTATTTCCCGGAACTGGTAGCACACATCGACACCTCCTACCGAACCATTACTGATCGCGCCTCCAGGGCCATCATAGGCCATAGCATGGGCGGATTCATGTCTTTTTTCATAGCAGGAAAATACCCACACCTGGTGGGAACGGCCGTCAATTCGAAGGGCTCTCCGGAATTTTTTGTGGGCTACCCCAAAAACCATACGTTATACAGCATGCGCCACATGTTCCTGAATCTCCATGGGATCAGACTGCGTTTCTATAACGGCGCCGAATGCGAACTGAAATACCTTAATCATGAAGTACATCAGGGAGCACTTCAGGAACCGGGACTTGACTATGATTATAAAATTTTCGACGGCACCCACAAACTGATGCCTGATCAGTTTGCAGATGCCTTTAAATTCGCCCGGGAGTCTCTGAAAAAACCTGTCCCCTTGCCGGTCAGATGGCACCATGCAGACCTCTATCCCAATTTTGAGGTGTGGGGATACAAAGTTGAAAGCAACCTTGCAGAACCCGGTTTTATAGTACTTAAAG
>CAZAVR010000288.1:0-5752 GCA_964488435.1 uncultured Cytophagales bacterium
CAAAGACCCTGCTTATCAGTACTGGCTGGCGCCGGACCATAAGATTGGATCCACCACTTTCTCCACGTTCGAATCGCTGTTTCGTCCGACCATCCCTCACGTGAAGGCTTTGGCAGGGGGAAGACTGGTGGATAAGCAACAGAGCAGGCTCTTTGCCGGATATGGCCTGGGCATACTCAACAATCAGGCCGACAAGACAGCGCTATCTCTTACGTATAGTAAGCCAATATATCACGCACATTACGATCTTCTGAATTTCGAGCTCTTTGCCAACGGGCAGAAAATGATGCCCGACTTTGGCTATCCGGATGCCATGAATGCCTATATAAAGGAGCTCTATGCCTGGTCCACCAATACGGTTGCTCACAACACAGTGGTGGTGGATGCTCAAAAGCAAAACAACAGCGGCCCTGGGTTGGTACATGACTTCACAGACAGTGATTTTGTGAGGACCATTGATGTGTCTTCAAGTGCATATAAACAGGCTTCGCTTTACAGACGAAACCTGGTTATGTTGGACGCAGACAGTAGCCAGAGCTATGTTGTCGATTTTTTCAGAGTAACCGGCGGCAAGCAGCATGACTACTTCCTGCACGGTCCTCCCGGCAAAGTCGATATCGCGGCAGATGCCATCGTCGGGGATGCCAAGGGAGCACTTACGGGTGGGAAAGAAGTTCCCTGGGGACAAATATATGATGATCAAACGCTGGGTAAGGAGGGGTATGTAGGTAGTTATAGCTCCTACTCGGGTTCTGGTTATCAGTATCTGTTTAATGTAAGACAGCTCAAAGCGGAAGATAACAGCATCACATACGAGCACAAATCCGACCCCCGGGCGCGCATCAGGTTCCATCTGTTGCATCAGAAGCCGCACACCAGCCTGCTGGCAGATGCCTATGATAAACCCAGGGCGAGAAAGCATTAGATCAAATTCGTTGTTGCCAGAAACGAAACGACCGGGCAAGAACCCCTGTCAAGCACCTTTGTAAGCGTTTTTGAGCCTTATAGCCAAAGCTACTACATCAGCTCTGCCAAAGAGATTCAGCTTCTCCATCCTTCAGCAAAGGCCGTAGAAGTGGTCCGTGCAACTCAGACGGATATCATCATAAGTGACATAGACCGGTCAATCAAAACGCTGCAAGATCACCAGATTACGACCGATGCCACCTCGGCCGTGGTAACCGTAGAGAAAGACGGGAGTGTGAAAAGGGTATTTTTTACCAATGGTACCTTTCTGAGGTATAAAAATCAGAAATGGGAAAAGAAACCGACCCTGGGCGTGGTAGAGCAAGTAGATTATCAAAAGGGAGAAGTAAAAATAGCCGTCAGAGAGAAGGAGCGGGTAACTTCAGACCATAGTAAAGTTCAGGTGGCGCATTTTTCAAATGAATTAAGAAGCACAGTTCACCCGGTAAAAAGCATGGAGAAGGCAGGCAATAGCCTTCTGATTACCGTGGGAGACGACCTGATTGTTGGGAAAATTCAGGTGAAATCTCAGGATGGAACTCTGATTGCTACCGAAAACAGCATGCCCCTTTATGCCCATTACAGAGGGACAGCGCTCCTGGACGTAACATTTAAGCGTTCAGGCCTGGTCAAAGAAGCCAGGACCAGGGAGATAAGGCTCACCAGTCCTTTAAGTTCTGATTTTTCGCCCGGTTCAGAGGTTTGGTTGGGGAATATTGGTGTCGGTGATCAGGTGGAGATCAAGCCCGTCTTCTCAAAAACTTTCTAAATACATAGTTATCCGTTTAGAAGAATACCCTGTTTAATTAGCCATGAAATGATGATGAATTTAGTTAAAATCACCGGAATTACCTTTTCGGGAAGAGAGATTTTTTGTAGGATGAATACCGGCATAGAAGGCGATCTCCGAAATCCTGCTGCAGTAAGTTTGTACATTTTCGTTCCATTTAAACATAGACGATAATGGGAACCATGATTGCAGCTATACTGACACTTTCCATGTCGATCGTGTCATCCGATACTGACTCAAAAAAGCCTGTCTATGTGAGACCCGTAGCCGACACGGCACAACTTCGTAAGAGCTGTGATAGGTTTATGGCCATGAGCGAAGATGATTTGCTGAAGCTCGTGCCGCCTCAGGGAGGTTTTTATTATAGTGGAAGTCCCGCTACTACACAGGGAGCGCAGGAGAACAACCTCGGCTGGGATCTTTCTCTCGGAGATAAAATAAAATGTATTTTCTCAGGAACACTCCTGCCTAACAAAGACTACCCTGAAAATGGTTATGTAGACGTGAAAACCCCCACGGGTAAAACCCAGCGTTTTCACTATCATCAGGACCCGAAGGGCAAAAAATACTGGTTTGAAGCAAGAAGATGGTTTGATCAGCGAAGCCTGATGGAAGGCGCAGCATCTTCTCTGGCATTGCTTTACAGCGCGGACCCCCGAAGATACCGAGAGCAAGGGAGAAGAGCCGCGCTTATTATGAAACGCTTCGCAGAAGTATATCCGGATTACATAGTAAAATATGATTATCCTGGTTATGACAAAAAATTATTGAGCGAAGCCGAACACAAAAAAGCAGGAAAAACCATCAATCATTATTTCATTGAACTTACCAAATGGAGTTATTGGGGTTATCATGAATTGTCGGGCAGGCTGGTGCTCGCTTATGACCAGCTACGCGGAGCCGATTTTCTCTCAGCCGGTGACCGTAAGCAAATAGAAGGTCTGTTCGACGGGATGATCGCCTATACCGACCCTTTCGAAGAAGTTCCTTTAGGTAATATGCATCCCTCTATGTGGATCAATAAAGCCATCGCAGCCAATGTATTAAATAAGCCGGAGTTGCTCAAAACTGTTTTCAAGGGAGTTGACAGGTTGATCGCAGAACAGTTTACCTACGATGGCATGTACATGGAAGTGACGGTTTCCTACCACGCCCAGACAGTGAATGGACTCAAGTCAGTACTGAACTGGGCTTTTCCGGGTATTGAGAAGGAAGCGCTTGCAGAAAAGATCCGCTCGGAATATCCGGCTTTGTCCCGGGCCATGCAGGCCAACCTCGCCTATCGCCTGCCCGACGGACGGTATGCCGCCGTCAATGATACCCACTGGACCGACCTGCAACCCGAACCTATCACCCGCTCGGAGCCACAGCTTATGCCCGCAGCAGGGCATGCTGTCCTCGGATCAGGGTCAGCAGACCAGCAACTACAGGCCCACCTTGGTTACTCAGGCTGGCATGGTCACAACCATTACGGTAGTTTGGGGCTTATTTTCTTTGCCAATGGAAAGGAATTAATCAGTGACATCGGCTACACCCACACCAGGGCAAGAACCTGGACCATGACCACCGCCGCCCACAATACCGTGCTGATCGACGGAAAAAGCCAGAGAAAGGACAAGAACCCCAGGGCCGGGCTTGGAGATCTGCTGATGTTTAATACTGATGTCGCCGATTTCCAGGTGGCAGAGGTGAAGTCTGATGAGGTATATGATCGTCCGGCCGATTACCGGAGAACTTTGATTACTGTGCGGGGAGAAAAACACCCTGGCTACCTGGTGGATTTATTTCATGTAAACGGGGGAGGCCGTCACGACTGGATACTGCACGGGAGCTCAGACGAAGACCAGACCCTGGAGGTAACCGGCCATACAGGACAGCCATTACTTTTTGCCCCGCTGACCACCCTGGTGCCATCCCATGCATCCTATCAGGAACTCCGTGAACAGGGTAGTTATGAGCTTATCTGGAGAGACTACTGGGCCTACGGATATTTCAAACAGATAAAAGCAGCTCCGGTATCCGCTCCCCTGAAAGCCACCTTCCGGTTTACTGCCAACCCTGAGGCGGGCCTTCAGACGTGGATCCCGCTTGACGCAGACCATACGGTGCATACGGTAAAGTCGTGGAGCGTACGAAGAGCCAACGAGGATCAGGGCGTCCTGGATAATTACTTGCGGGAGGGGATCATCCTCAGGGCAGACAGAGGTAAGAGCAGGTTTGTCGCTGTCCATGTTCCTTTCACAAAGACACCCGCCATCACCAGCGTCCGTCAGGTTTCAGACAAAGACAGTGTGTTGATCCTGAAGATAGATCATGCCGGCGGCAGGGACTATCTGCTCTACAAATCAGCTCAGAGCCAGAAGACAGCCGACATAGAAGGACAGAAAATCACCTTAAAAGGTAAGGTCACCCTGCTGCAGGCCACAGCCACAGGGAGCCGTATAATGTCAATAGAAAAACAGGAGGCTCCGTTGGCGGGTTTCGGCAGCCATCATCTGATAGCGGAAGGCAAATTACAGGCAAAGGCGGGGCAAAAGGCCATCGTCCGGCATGCTGACGGACATACCACCGCTTTTCATATCGAGTCAGTAAACTACAAGGATGGCAAGACAACCCTTGCTACAAGGGAGCCCGTGCCGTTTGATGGCAATCACAACGGCAAACTTGCCATGACGGCCTTTCCGTATATGCATTTACCCGGACCGCACACTATTAGTGTGGACAATGCTTCAGAAAAGCTTATTGGCAAATCAGGGAAATTACCGTCAAAACGCAATAAAGAAAAGGCAGCTTCTCGCAAGAATTCTCCCAAAAGTAATTCGCGTTTTTTTCGGAGATAGCTGCCCTTACCCTTTGAAAATATAAGTGGCCTTCACCTTAACAGACTCTGTAATCTTCATAAAGAAAATGACGGGAATAGTCACGTTGTGGTCAGCCAGCTTTACATCAAACTCGGAAGAGAGAGTAGCGGTCCCGTCTTTAACGGTTATCTTACCAGTGATGGTTCTTTTCTTTGTAACACCATGTACGAGTAGGTTCCCTGTTGCTGTTACGTCATAAGTTCCGTTTTTGGAAAAATCGGGCACAGAGCTCATCTTTCCTTCAAATGTAGAAGTAGGGAATTTGTCGGTTTCCATGTATTTCTCATTGTAATGCTTCTGCATCAGAGTCTTAGGAAGAACGAAGTCTTTCATGTTGATCCTGACACTCACCTGTCCCGTTTCTTTGTTAATCGAAATTCTGGTCTTTTTGGTAATCGCACTGACGTCCGTAGCAGGCGCAGGCGCCTCGGCATAGAAGGTGGTTTCGCCTTCAGAGGTAGTCAGAATCTGACCATAGGATGAAAAAACCATTATAAAAAACGCGTAAAAAAGAGATACGCTGCTTTTTGTAAAATGTGTAATGGCCGGTAGAGTGATCTTTGAAAAATTCATAAAATATCGGTTGTCAAAAACAAAAGATCGTTTTTCTTTCAAAAACGCTGAACAATGTTTCTGGATTCTTTCAACATTACAGGCGTTCGTATTGCTTTCTGAATTTATCAGAACCCTGCATGCTGGTGCACCTGATCTTTCGCCATGCGTCTGGTTCGTCTGCATAAAGTTAAAAAAAACTAAAGTTTAATTGTAGCTTTTTTAGAGAAGATGACAAAGTAGAAAGGCGTCAAAAAAGTACGCCCTGCAGTGATCTGGCGAAACGTCATGCCTTAAAATGAAAGGAAGAGAAGGGGTATTTGTAAAATAATATAGAAAAAGGGAAAGCCGGAAGCTCTGCGTCAGTATGAGAAAATTTTTTCATTCGATCAAAACTAGTTTCTTTTGCAAGAAAAAATTGAACAATTGCAATGATTTCTCGGACGCATGAAAGGTTCAGATAACGAAATTTATGGGTCTGTAACAACCGCTCATTTTCTTTTATCAAATGCACATAAATGGATCGAATTATGTTAGACAACACCAGGGTATTATGGATATTATTAATGATCATAATGCCGCT
>CAZAVR010000289.1:0-5749 GCA_964488435.1 uncultured Cytophagales bacterium
CGTACCTTTTCAATTGGTCTATTCGGACACGCCGGGCGTCGTAAAACCCGCCTATAAGCTTCATGAGTCCATGATGACCTTCGTAAAGGGATCGCTTGAAGACGGGGACATTATTCTTTTTGTGGCTGAAATCGGTGAAAAAGCGGCGGACCACGAAGTACTTCCTTTGCTTGTCAAAACAAAAGCCCCCGTTCTTCTTGTAATCAATAAAACGGACCTGGCCACGGAAGCAGATATATTGCTGAAGATAGCAGAATGGGAAGCAGCCATACAACCTGCAGCCATCATTCCTGTGTCCGCGTTAAAGGAGAAAAATATTTCCACACTCTTCAATGAGATCATAAAGCACCTGCCGTTTCACCCACCCTATTTCCCGGATGATGAACTTACCGACCGTCCGGAACGTTTCTTTGCTTCAGAGATCATTCGCGAAAAGATTTTCAGAAACTACAAACAAGAGATCCCCTACAGCAGCGAGGTGATCATCACTGAATTCAGGGAGAAAGACGATATTATTGTGATCCGGGCTGAGATCATCGTAGAGCGTCCCACCCAGAAAGGAATCATTATCGGTGACAAAGGCAGTATGCTGAAGAAAGTTGGTATGCAGGCCAGGAATGACCTGGAGACCTTCTTTGGTAAAAAAGTATTTTTAGAACAATTTGTGAAGGTAGAGTCCGACTGGCGGAGCAGAGAGAATAAATTGAAACAATTCGGATATAAAGAATAAGTATAATGTCAAATATAATATCAATAGTGGGCCGGCCCAACGTCGGCAAATCCACCCTCTTCAACAGGCTGATTGAACAAAGAAAGGCGATCATGGATAACCAGAGTGGCGTTACCCGTGATCGGCATTATGGTTATGGCGAATGGACAGACAAATATTTTACCGTCATAGATACGGGCGGATATGTCGTAGGCTCGGACGATGTTTTTGAAGGAGCAATCCGGGAACAGGTTGAAATTGCCATTGAAGAGTCTACTGTGGTGCTTTTCATGGTAGATACCATGACCGGACTCACCGGACTGGACAAGGAATTTGCCAATGTGCTGAGAAAATACAAAAAGCCGGTTTTTCTCGTAGCCAATAAAGCGGAAACAGTAGAACGTTATCATGCTGCTGCCGAGTTTTATGAACTGGGGATAGGCGACACTATCTACCCCATTTCCTCCCAAACGGGAGAGGGCACCGGGGATCTGCTGGATGAAGTGGTAAAACACTTCGACGCCGGCGGCGATCAGAACCCCGAAGAAGGCATACCCAGGATTGCCATCATCGGACGCCCCAATGTAGGAAAGTCATCCTTCCTGAACGTGCTCACGGGTAAAGACCGCAGTATCGTCACCAACATCGCCGGAACCACCAGAGATGCCATCCACACGCCTTATAAAGCTTTTGGGAAGGAGTTTATCCTTATTGACACTGCAGGTATCAGAAGAAAGTCGAGAGTAAATGAGAGCATCGAATTCTACTCGACGCTCAGGTCGCTGAAAGCCATTGAGGAGTCCGACGTATGTATCGTACTGATCGACGCAACGAACGGCCTGGAAGGGCAGGATATCAGTGTCATCGCCCATGCCCAGAAAGGCAAAAAGGGTATTGTGCTCATGGTCAACAAGTGGGATCTTGTGGAAAAGGACTCGAAAACGGCCGACCAGATGAAGAAGGAGATAAGGGAAAAGCTCGCCCCCCACGATCACATTCCTATTATTTTCACATCTGTGGTCGAGAAGCAGCGCATTTTCCAGGTAATGGAGAAAGCGATGGAGGTTTTTGAAAACAAAACCAAGAAAATAACGACTTCGAAACTCAACGACGTGATGCAGGAAGAAATCGAAAGATATCCGCCGCCTGCTTACAGAGGAAAGCACGTCAAAATCAAATACATGATTCAGCTACCGACGCCTTCTCCTACCTTTGTATTTTTCAGCAATTACCCGAAACATATCAGGGAGCCTTACATGCGCTACCTGGAAAACCGTCTCCGCGATAATTTCGGATTTGAAGGATCGCCGGTCACACTGTTCTTCCGCGAAAAGTAGATCATCCGGACTTGGTTATAAGACATACAGAAAGGGCTGCAGTATAAAATTTACCGCAGCCCTTTCTGTCTACGCTGAAATCAAGCCATACTATGGCAATTACACCATCTCCAGCTTGTTGGCATGTCTCTTTCTGTCGTGCTCCTCCAGGTATATTTTCCTTATACGGATGCTTACGGGTGTTACCTCAAGATATTCATCTTTCTGGATGTACTCCATGGCTTCTTCAAGCGAAAAATTAACTTTGGGAGCGATACGCAAACCATCGTCACTACCTGATGCACGCATGTTGGTCAATTTCTTGGCTTCCTGAAGATTCACAACGATATCGTTAGGACGGTTGTGCTCTCCCACTACCTGGCCACCATATATTTCATCACCCGGATCAACGATGAACCAGCCTCTGTCCTGAAGCTTATCCAGGGTATAGCCCGTAGCCTGACCTGTTCCTTTTGAAATAATTGACCCATTGATACGACCTGCGATCGGACCTCTGAAAGGCTCAAAACTTTTAAATCTGTGGGTCATGATGGCTTCACCTTGTGTTGCCGTCAACACGTTAGAACGCAAACCGATCAGTCCACGCGAAGGTATTTCAAATTCCAGGTGCTGAAGATCTCCCTTGGGCTCCATCACCAGCAATTCTCCTCTCTTCTGCGTAGCCAGTTCAATCACTTTTCCAGCCGTTGTCTCAGGGACATCCACTACCAGGGTTTCCACAGGCTCCAGACGCTGACCGCTCTCATCTTCCTTGTAAATTACCTGCGGCTGTCCAACCTGCAACTCGTAACCTTCTCTGCGCATGGTTTCGATCAAAACCGACAAGTGAAGGATACCTCTTCCATAAACAAGGAATTTATCTTCGCTATCTGTAAACTCTACTTTCAAAGCCAGGTTTTTCTCCGTCTCCTTGATCAGACGCTCACGAATATGGCGTGAAGTCACAAATTTTCCTTCCTTACCAAAGAACGGTGAGTTGTTGATAGTAAAGAGCATATTCATGGTAGGCTCATCCACAGAAATACGAGGCAATGCCTCAGGGTTTTCCGCGTCAGCAATGGTATCACCGATTTCGAAATCCTCTATTCCCATCACAGCACATATTTCCCCCGCTTTCACTTCGGAGACTTTGACCTTACCCAACCCTTCAAAAACCTGAAGTTCCTTTATTTTCACCTTTTTCACTACGCCGCCTGCCTTGCAAAGCGCCACGGTACTCCCTTCCTTCAAGGTACCTCTGTGCACACGTCCGATCGCAATACGACCTACAAATGCATTGTAGTCCAGGGAGGTAATCTGCATTTGAGGAGTACCCTCATTGAAAGCGGCAGGTGGAATTACTTCCAGAATGGTATCCAAAAGGAAAGTTATATCCGTAGCAGGATTCTGCCAGTCAGCACCCATCCATCCTTGTTTCGAAGAACCGTATACCGTCACGAAATCAAGCTGATCCTCTGTAGCACCGAGATTAAACATAAGGTCGAAAACCGCCTCCTGTACTTCTTCGGGGCGACAGTTTTCTTTGTCTACCTTATTCACAACCACAATCGGCTTCAAACCCAACTGAACCGCCTTGCTCAACACGAAGCGTGTCTGTGGCATAGGCCCTTCGAACGCATCGACCAAAAGCAAAACGCCATCAGCAAGTTTAAGTACGCGCTCCACCTCTCCTCCAAAATCAGCGTGACCCGGAGTATCTATCACATTGATTTTAACATCTTTGTACCGTACAGAAACGTTTTTTGACACAATAGTAATTCCACGTTCCCGTTCCAAATCATTATTGTCCAATATCAGGTCTCCAAACTCCTGATTCTCAC
Source organism: uncultured Cytophagales bacterium (assembly GCA_964488435.1). Lineage (GTDB taxonomy): Bacteria > Bacteroidota > Bacteroidia > Cytophagales > Spirosomataceae > JBEBSO01. Next base: position 3,867 of record CAZAVR010000289.1, read on the forward strand.
GAAAAATTTTAGACGCATGAATGATTTTGTCCACTAGGGTAGTTTTACCGTGGTCAACGTGCGCAATGATGGCAATGTTACGAATAGACTGCATTTGGCTAGTAAATTTCAAATATTCCGCAAAGATAAATATTTTCCCTGGCTGATTAACAGTAATTTACAATAAAATAATGCGCACCGGTGAAATATTGATGACCAAGATTGAAATAATACAATCCCCATTTCTTATTGAAAAGAATACAAAAACTGTAAAAAAAAGCCAATTAACGCACCGGAGAGTACTTTTTTCGGAAAGGAAGGCGTCATCTAAACGCGTAGGATTTTTCCTGAAAGGACCAGAAAAAAAATAAAAAAGAGGCTGATTTCCGTTGTCTGGGATTTCAACCTCCTTCGAAGCTTTCAGATCGTTTAAAATCTTTCTAAGCTTGTATGATTCTAAAACGTGCATATTGTTCAAAAAATTCTCGTATTGAAAAATAATGACATAATTTTTCAGTTTAATTTATAAAAAGAACAAATACCTGATTTATGTCTGCCAGACAGCAAACTATCTACGAAGTTCGGGTAGAATCTCTTCTTCGCATTGACCCTGTGAAGCATATAGAACCGTCAGTATCTTATTTTTCCAACCTGAAAAAAACTATTGAGACGGTCCAGGCGGTTCTGGCCACACAGGGATGGAGTATTCCTTTTAACTATACCTCTGTATACAGGGAGCTGAAACTACGGGAAAGATATACCTACACCTTCAAAGCAGAAGGCGTCCGCTACTTCCATTTATCCATCACCAGCAGGATACTGAACCCCCACTTAACTACCCTGGGCATTGACGAAATGCCGCGGCCCAGAAATTAAAAAGACAAAAAAGCCCTTCCTGCATAGCAAGAAGGGCCTTAGGGAATTTTCCCTGGGAAAAGAAACGCTATTTCTTAAACATTTGCCTCAAATACAATATAAGGTGTACAATCGAAAAGACCAGTGAGAAATAATAAAGCCCGGTATCGGTACCCTTCGTGTCTATGTGGTGAATGACAGCCAGCACAGCCAGGAGCGCTGACAGCAAGATTCCGGACCAGCTGATAATCCTGTAGTCCCCCGTAAGACCGTGCCCGCCCTCAGACTGCAATGCGCTATGCCTGATACCATACCATAAATATACATCAAAGCCTATGACCATCCATACGATCAGCCGGATCCAGGTATCCAGTGGGAGAAAAGCCATCATGAAAAAGCAGACCGCCACACCGAGTAATGGAACCAAAGGAACCAGCGGGGTTTTAAATGACCGGGGGGGCATCAGGCATTCTTTTCCGCATCACTATCACCCCTATACACACCAGAATGAATGCGAAGAGTGTACCGATACTTGTCATTTCTCCGACGACTCTGGCCGGAACGAATGCAGCGAACAAACTGACGAAAACCATGAACATGATATTAGACTTCACCGGCGTCTGAAACCTCGGATGCACATTGGAAAACACCCTCGGCAACAACCCGTCTTTACTCATACTAAAGAATACCCGGCTCTGTCCCATCAACATGACGAGAATAACCGAAGCATAACCGGCCAGAATCGCCACGATAATCGCTCTGTTCAGCCAGGGATAGTCCGGATGTATGGCGCCGGATGCGTCTGGAGTCCCCATACTCTCGATGGCTACAGCTACCGGTGCGATGCCGTCCTGCCCCTTGAAAGAAGTGAAGTGAGTCACGCCTGTCATCACATGGGCAAAAAGAATGTATAATATCGTACAAATCACCAGTGATCCTAAAATACCTATCGGCATGTCTCTCTTCGGATTTTTTGCTTCCTGCGCCGCAGTACTTACCGCGTCAAATCCAATGTACGCAAAAAATACGATCGCCGCAGCCCGGATCAC
>CAZAVR010000290.1:0-5718 GCA_964488435.1 uncultured Cytophagales bacterium
TTTTTGGTACACGCCCCGAAGCCATCAAAATGGCCCCATTGATTCGCCTGCTCAACCAAACCGGGGGTATCCATCACCGCTGCTGCTCCACAGGTCAACATCGTCAAATGCTGGAACAAGTATTGGAATTCTTCGAAATCAGACCTGACTATGACCTCAGCCTGATGCAAAAAGGTCAAGACCTGACTGATATTACTACCTCAATTTTAGAGGGGTTACGACCTGTACTGAGCGCGTTCAGGCCCGACTGGGTATTGGTACACGGCGACACCACCACCTGTTTTGCAGCGGCTTTGTCTGCGTTTTATGCGGGGATCAAAGTGGGCCATGTGGAGGCGGGACTGAGAACAGGAAACCTTGCTTCACCCTACCCTGAGGAGGCCAATCGCATCCTTACAGACAGGCTTGCCTCTGTATTCTTCGCCCCGACGGAAACCAATGGAAGAAATCTTATCAGAGAAGGGGTTCCTGTTTCAAATATCATCATTACAGGAAATACGGTGATAGACGCCCTGTTATGGACCAGCCAAAAGGTAACTGAATTCAGCGACGCAGTAGATCAGCGGAGCCGGGATATTTTCCATCAATCGGAACGCATTCTGCTGGTGACAGGACACCGCCGGGAAAATTTTGGAGAAGGCTTTAACGCTTTATGTCGGGCACTAATCACCCTGGCCGGCCGCTTTCCAGATCTACACATTGTCTACCCCGTCCACCTTAACCCGAAAGTTCGGGAACCGGTATATCGACTACTTTCCGGCACAAAAAAACATTCACCTCACCGAACCGCTAAGCTATCCGGACTTTGTCCTTGCTATGAAGAAATCCTGGGTTATCCTGACCGATTCCGGAGGCATACAGGAAGAAGCGCCCTCATTAGGCAAACCGGTGCTGGTCATGCGAAATACAACTGAAAGACCCGAGTTACTTGTCAACGGTGCTGTAAGGATAGTAGGAACTGAATATCAGGACATTGTAGCTGTCGTCACTGAACTATGTAATGACCGGGAAGTCTACGATACCATGGTTAATACAGAAAATCCTGTTGGATCAGGTACAGCCTCGGAAAAAATCGCAGCGTATTTTACACTTTTGGCAGCCGGAAACGATCAGCTAACGAAACCTGAAAACTACCAAGTCTGATGAAAAAGCGGATCCTCTACCTGTCGTTCAATGACGGTTCAGACATGCGAATAAACAAAGAGGTTCGCACGCTTAGCCAACATTTTGAGGTCACATTCGTAGGCATTGGCGAAAGTCCGGTACATGCCTACGTCCGAAAAGCGCCGCTTGCTGCATTTCATTTTATAAAGGGCAGAAGACGATCTCCGCTAACCCTGCTGCTTTATTTTCTCCGCTGCATCCGCCTTCTGATTTCAGGACGGTATTATTCCATTCATGTCATCAACGAACCTCAGCTGCTCGTGCTCTGGCCACTTTTACTGGTCAGAAGAAAGATAATCGTCGACATTTTTGATTCTGTATTTTTAAAGAACAACCTTCCCGGAAGTCACTTGAAATGGTTAAAATGGCTGGTATATCTGCCGGCTGGACATGTAATAATCACAGACGAAAACAGACTAAGCTTACTCCCACGCTTTCTGAAAAAGAGAAGCATTGTGCTGCCTAACTTCCCTTGTGCCTATCACGGCACATCCGTCGCTGAACGCGGGAAAAACCTCACTATTTTGTACTTCGGATGGCTGGGGCGAAAGCGGGGATCCGAAACAGTCAGAGGTATTCTCAATACAGGTAAATATATAAGGATTCTGATGGCGGGCTGGATTGCGGACGAATACTCCCGGGAACTATTGTCCGATCCCCGCGTAAGATGGTACGGCACACTGCCGCAGCATGAAGCTATGAAACTGGCGGCTTCACAAGCAGATTATATTCTGTGCGTGTACGCCCCGGTTCATGACAACAATATCAACGCCAGTCCCAATAAAATATACGATGCCATACAAACGAAAACCCCGGTGATCATCAACAGGGAGGTACGGATCGCGGACTTCGTCCGGCGACATAAAATAGGCTACATCATGCCATCCTACGAGGTACAAGACTACCATATACTCGCCGACGATCTCGTACGAAGGCGGCGTGACTACCATTTTCCCAAAGAAATGGTGCGGGATTTTACCTGGGAAAACGTAAGTGACATACTCGTTAATCTGCACAGAAAATGAAAATCCTTTTCTGCACCAATGTATTCGAAGTGATTGAAAACGGCCCGGTGAAATTCGCCCGGATGCTTACTGAGTTAACGCAGCTTTATCCTGAACATGAAATACATTTTTTATCGGAAGACATCCGGTTCCCTTCAGAGACGAGGCATCCCGTTTGCATTGGAAAAGCATGGAAAAATTCCGTCTTCAGCCAGTTGATCAGAATGTGGAAATACCACAGGGCTGCTGTGAAACTCCACAGGAATTACCCGTTTGACGTCCTGGTGTACAATCATGCACTTGTCGGACTGGTAAGTGCTTACCTATACCCGAAGACCATCGGTATGATCAACGATTACAACAACTTTCACCCGGGAAACAATACCTTCAGAAGCCGCTCTGATCGTTGGAAACGTACCGTGTTGCGGTGGACAGAAAGAACCATGGCCCGAAAAGCCTGGAAAGTCATCGTAAACTCTGATTACCTGAGAAACGAGATGATCGAAACTTATAAGTTAGCGCCGGAAAAAGTGTACCGCCTTTACAAGGGCATAGATCCTCCCCTTTCTGCTCCCCTTCTCCATCCCATAGACGTCACACAGCCTGTTCGTGTTATTTTTATCAAAAACGACTACGAGCTCGGTGGTCTCAAGGTACTGGTGGAAGCACTCGCTTCATTATCCTATGAATTCTTACTTACGATTATTGGCCCCAAGCCTGACAAAGCCCTGAATTCACTCTTTTCGGATGTAAATAATATAAAGCCCATTTTATTAGGACGTCAGACTTCATCAGAAGTAACAGAAAAATTAGCCGATTCTCAAATATTATGTATTCCCTCTTTTAACGAAGCGCTGGGTGTCGCAAATATCCAAGGCATGTCCCTGGGGATCTCGATTGTAACCACCTGCGTAGGAGGTATTCCGGAAGTGCTGGACCATGGTCGCTGCGGATGGATGGTATCTCCGGGCGACGCCGTAGCATTGAGCAGGGCGATTAAAGAATGTATCGAAAATCCCGAACTACGACTGAAAAAGCAAATAGCCGGATGGGAAAGATCGCGGCATTTCAGCAAAGAACGCCTGTTTGAAAATTTTATCCGGGTGCTGTCGCATAGCTATTCTGTTCAAGAGTTGGATTCCCAGGCCTGTTGAACATGTGTGTATAAGTTCAAGAGTTATTTTAGTTACGGCTCGGCGAACTCTGTAACTCTTTGAACTCATCGAACTCTTGAACTCATCGAACTCTGGAACTCTGGAACTCTCCAAACTCTTGAACTCATAAACCTCATGAAAGCCATCCGAAAAGATCTCATTTTCAGACTACTGATGCTGAATATGGCATTGGTTATTTTCGGCTATGCGATGGCCGTCATGACCAGTAAGGCTACGGTGGAACCCATGCGTATCGTCAAATACCTTGTACTACTGGTCTCCTTTCTGGCCATGCTCAGGATAGACTACGGGCTCTTCAGGATGATAGGCATCCATATACGCAGCCTGCTCTTTCTGTCCCTGACCTTTCTGCTGTCTTCTGTTTTCACTGAAGATCCGGTAGAATCTCTGGGCAGCGTGCTCACCTTCCTGCTTCCTTTTACCTATATTGCTTACACGGTAGGCTACCTTTGTACCAGGTATTCCATAAAAGATACACTCGATGCCATCCTGAACGGAATCAATTGGATTTACTTTATCCCGGTGATAAGCTTCTTCATTACCGGAGGAGGCTTTTATAACACCAATATCTATTACCTCACAAACGAAAATGATGGCACCGCCTTTGTCTCAAACCACTATGGCTGGTCCGGAACCCTGTTTCTTGTCACCGGGATAGATCTGCTTCGGAACGTACGACTACCCCCATGGCGGCGATGGCTTACTGCGGTTACCTGTTGTACATCCATGTACATGGTCCTCATCTCGGGAAACCGAACTTCCTGGCTCAGCCTCATTTTCGTTGCCTGTATCTTTATCGTACGGTACAACCGGCTTACCTTCGTGCAGAAAGCCCTTCTTTTGCTCATTCCTTTGGGCCTTGTCCTGCTTCTGCTGAAAGACCCCAAATCTTCGCTATACAGCCGGGCCAGGAAAACAGAGACGCAAAGAAAAAAAGGGGAAACCCGGGTAAAGATCGGCAACACCATGTTCACCCACTTTCGGGAAAACCCCTCCCGCTTTGTGACAGGTATCGGTATGTTTAACAAGCCGGGAGTCAAATCACTCATCGGCAGCACGGGTTACCACAACTCTTATTTTGAAGTACTGTTCGGCGCGGGTTTCCTGGTTGCCGCTTTCTTCGCGTATTTGATGATCACCGTTCCCCTGTGGAATTATCTCCGCTTTTTTTCGCGCCGATACATCTTCCTGGCACCGCTTATGATTATTCCTTATTTCGAAAGCAATCTCACAGGCGGGCAGTTTCTCTTCTTCCCCTGGACTACCATGGTGTTACTTATGGGCTTTTCCGTTTCTTTTGCACGGCAGAAAGAGACCATCCGCAAGATCGTAGAAAAAGCAGTCGAAAAGAAGATCGCGCAACAGACCTGAAACATCCAAGCGGGAGGCAGGATTTACCCGGAACGGCGGGGGGGGCACATTTCACACCGAAACAACCTCTGCCTGCGTCAGAAAATGACAGTCACCCTCATCAGTTACTTCATCACCACATCTACAATGGGCGCGAGCTCGCTGATCGCCGTCATATTAGCAGTGCTGGTCCCATGATAAACAGAGATGATGGATACAATCAACCGATCCCCCGGCTTTATGATTACAGGTGATTCAAAACGTATTTCTTCGGCTTCGTCTTTCAAATCTTTCGCCTGGAGGTAAATCACCCTTCCCCCACTGTGCGAAATGGAAAAATCCTTTAGTCGGTTGTTCTTTTTCCACACTCCCGAAGACTTCTGAGCGCCATTTCTTATCCTCAAACCCACGCATTGCATTTCACTCACCTTCTTCATTGCCTTTTCTAAAAAATGAAAGGTGATCGTCTCGTTGATACCGGAACCGCCGGCATTCTCGATCCAGGATGTCGTTCGCTTATGATCCAGCAGGTTATCGGCTGAAAAAGACTCCTCCCCTGCATCAGCCAACTGACTGCTGGCAGAAACCGAGGCCCATAAACCTATTCCGGCTGACTTTATGATCTTGTCCTTGTCTGACAAATCGAATTCCTCACCGGCCGGCAACGCCCGATGCCCATCTTTCAAAAGAGAGGCGGAAAAACAAAACAGAAGCAAGGCAGCCAAGGGAACAGCCATCACAACAGGCGCCAGTCTGAATTTCCTGTAAGCGACAAAAGAGCCGGCACAAGCCCCCATAAACAAACCAAACACCGACCAGAGAATAACCGGAGAGAGCGATGAAGGACCTAAAAGCTTATCTCCAAATACGAAAATAACAGAGCCCACCCCGCCCAGAAGTTCTCTGAACGAATACACGAAAATAACAATCACAGCCAGTACCAGGCAACCTGTTCTGCTCATACTCTTGTAAAAAAATCTATATTATTAAATTCAATTCGGGAATAAAAGTTCTAAAATTCAAGA
>CAZAVR010000291.1:0-5714 GCA_964488435.1 uncultured Cytophagales bacterium
AGCTTATACCCCTGATGATCAATAACATCCTGAACAACAAACCGCTTCCCGTATACGGAAAAGGTGAAAATGTAAGGGATTGGCTTTATGTAGAAGACCATGCCAGAGCCATTGATGTGGTTTTCCACAAGGGAGCTAACGGCGAAACCTATAACATCGGTGGGCACAATGAATGGAAAAATCTGGACCTGGTTTTCCTGCTTTGTGATACCATGGACGAACTTCTGGAGAGGAAGCCGGGTAGTTCCAGAGACCTGATCACCTATGTAACCGATCGTGCCGGGCACGACCTGCGCTATGCCATCGATGCCACCAAACTTAAAAATGAGCTCGGATGGGAACCCTCGCTCCAGTTTGAAGAAGGCCTGCGAAAAACCATTCAATGGTATCTGGGAAATCAGGAATGGCTGGATCATGTGACATCCGGGACTTATCAAAAGTATTACAGTGATATGTACGCAGACAGGTAAGGACCTACGCGCGCAGAGAACCCCGCGACAAAGCACTTGAAATAACAGAAAATACCCGGATGAAATGAACAGGAATGATGCCCCGTTTAAAGATGTATGATTATCCTGCAAATTCCATTTGGCCTTAGAAATCAAAATAGAAAATAAACAGATGAAAGGAATAATTTTAGCAGGCGGCAGTGGAACGAGATTGCATCCCCTCACACTTGCGGTAAGTAAACAACTCATGCCGGTTTATGACAAGCCCATGATCTATTACCCCTTGTCCATCCTGATGCTTGCCGGAATAAAAGACATTCTGATCATCTCAACCCCTCATGATTTACCTCACTTTCAAAAACTGTTAGGTGACGGAAAAAGAATTGGCTGCTCATTTAGCTATGCGGAGCAACCGAGCCCGGATGGTCTTGCGCAGGCATTCATCATAGGTCAGGAGTTCATTGGCCGCGAAAAAGTAGCGCTGATCCTCGGAGATAATATTTTTTACGGCTCAGGTTTGTCCAGGCTGCTGCAATCAAACAACGATCCCGACGGAGGTGTCATTTATGCCTACCAGGTTCATGATCCGGAACGTTATGGAGTGGTAGAGTTTGACAAACACAACAAGGTCATATCCATAGAAGAGAAACCCGACGCCCCCAAGTCCAATTATGCCGTACCAGGTCTCTACTTTTATGACAACGATGTGGTAGAAATTGCGAGAAATATAAAACCATCCGTACGCGGAGAACTGGAGATTACTGACATAAACAGAGAATACCTTGAAAGAGGCAAACTCACCGTAGGCGTTCTCGACAGGGGCACCGCATGGCTGGATACAGGAACTTTCCAATCTCTCATGCAGGCCGGCCAATTTGTGCAGGTCATCGAGGAGCGACAGGGGCTCAAAATAGGCTGTATCGAAGAAGTCGCTTTCCGGATGGGTTTCATTAACGCCGATCAGCTTCTTGAGGTGGCGAATCCACTGAAGAAAAGTGGCTATGGTCTATATCTTGAAAAACTGGTTTTGTAAATACATTCTGCTATCGAAAGATCGTTTCTGAACAATAAGCCGGGATTTATCTAAATAAAAACGTCCATCCCATAAAATGAGGTGGACGTTTTTTAATTTATACCGGATTTCTGTGTTATATTTGACTGGTCAAACCGATCTTGTAACCGCCCATTGAGTTTCACGGAACGTCTTCAGCCCGACGATCAGGTTGCGGACACTATAAACTTGAAACTTTACACAGACTATACACAAATTATCCATCGTCCGTGATACGGTCAGATAAACGATTGCTGCTTTACACACATTTTTTTTCCAATCAACCCAGGTCCTGCTGCTGTCAGAAGGTAGCCTCACGGCGTGCTCAATCTGCTTTGCTATGCTTCATCCAGGCAGGTAATTAACTGTTCTTCAACTCCGGAAGTCAGCCTCAGTTCGTCAAACTTCGACAGTGCGCTTTCTGCTCTTTAGCATGACACAAGTCGAAAATCCGAAACCAACCGGCAAAGACACCACTCAATACAAGACCCAGGTGTCTTTCCCGCCTCCGCCCTGCGAAGAGTTCACCACCAGAGAACCTTTCGAGAGGGCTACCCGTGTGAGCCCTCCCGGAATCACGTGAATGTCCTTACCAAACAAAACGTAAGGCCGCAGATCGACATGTCGTCCTTCCGCTACGCCATCCAGGATACACGGGACGCGTGAGAGCGAAATAGTAGGCTGCGCGATATAATTCCGGGGATGGCTTTTTATTTTCCTCCGGAATGCTGCATGCTCCTCCCGCGTAGCCATGGGACCTATCAGCATTCCATATCCACCTGCCTCATTGGCCTCTTTTACAACAAGGTCCTCAATATGTTCAAGCACATATCGGCGATCTTCTTCCTCGCCACAAATGAATGTTTTTACATTTTGCAGTATCGGCTCCTCTCCCAGGTAATACCTGATTATTCTGGGAACGTAGGCGTAAATCACTTTGTCATCTGCAATGCCGGTACCCGGCGCATTTGCGAGCGCGACCCGGCCCTTTTTATACACCTCAAACAATCCGGGCACACCGAGCAGCGAGTCAGGATTAAAAGAAAGAGGATCAAGATAGGTATCATCCATACGCCTGTAAATCACGTCGACAATTTCAAATCCTTTTGTCGTACGCATTTTAACATAGCCGTCATCTACAACCAAATCCCGCGAATCGACAAGCTCGACACCCATTTGCTGGGCCAGGTAAGAATGCTCAAAGTAAGCCGAATTGTAAATTCCAGGCGTAAGAACGACAACCGTAGGATCTGGCCTGTCCGAAAGATATTGCAGTATATGATGCAAACGCGTAGGATAATCGGATACAGGTCTTACACCGGTACGCGCCAGAACATCCGGAAAAATTTGCTTGGAAAGCTCCCTGTTTTCCAACATATAGGAAACACCGGAGGGGCACCGGAGATTATCTTCCAAAACCAGGAAAGTTCCGTCGTCAGCTCTGATGAGATCTGTACCTGTAATATGACACCATATACCTTTCGGAGGAGTCGGCCCCAAGCAAGGCTTTAAGAAACACTTGCTCGAACCGATCAGATCGCGCGGAAGAATCCTGTCCTTCAAAATCCGCTGCTCGTTATAAATATCCTGAATAAACAGGTTGAGTGCCATGATTCTCTGCTTCAATCCCTTTTCCAGCACGTCCCATTCCTTGCCCGGCAATACTCTGGGAATGATATCAAACGGCATCGTCCGCTCTGTACCCTTCCCTTCCGCATACATATTAAATGTAATACCCATAGAAAGCATGGCGCGCTCTGCTGCAAGCTGGCGGTTCGTCAGATCCTCATGGGTGAGATATTCGAACTTACTACGCAAATGTTCATATCCGGGTCTGATTTTACCGTCACCCGTGAACATTTCATCGTAGAAATTTTCGTTTTGATAATTGGCGAAAGAAAAATTCATCTCTAAAAAAGTTCATTCTTTGGAACAAGGCAATAACCAAGGCATCAAGTGTTTTTCGAGGTTCACTCAATTTATAACAACAATTTTCGAATACAAAACCCTCAGACCATTTCTAGGAAAAGTGAAATTTTTTATCAAGAAAACCCATACATCCTTTGGGAACGTCAATTTAATGACCAATCATTCAACACCGTATGTTATCTTGTGCATTACTATTTAGTACATTTGATTGAATTTTGCCACTGACGAATATCCCATGTGTCGTTTTTTCTGCATCCTACTTACTTTGATAGCCGGCTATCAAAGTATTTGCCAAGCCCAGCATGTCCCGGGGCTGGCCATGGGAAATTATTCCGGCACACACGGCTTGTACCATAATCCGGCCCTTGTTGCAGATTCAAGATACAGTGTGTACCTCAATCTGGCAGGCGCCCAGTTTTATACTGCCAACAACCACATCAGGTATGATGCCCCTTTTTCCTTTCTGTCTTTCCTGACCAATACGGTATCCGATAAGTACCGTACTGAAAGAGGAACGATAGATTTTCCCAGAGCTTACCTGGATCAAAAGATCAACGGAAACATAAAACACCTCAACGCGGGCGGAGACCTGCGTTTACCGTCACTACAAGTAAACTTCAAACGCGGCATGTACGGCCTGGCCATGTCAAGCAGGATCCGGTATGCATTGAATGTCTCAAATATCACGGAAGGCTTTGCGCGGCTGATCACCGGTACGACCAAAGATCCGGTGATGCTACGGCAAAGATTCACCGACCAGCACGGAACAGTCCACGGCAATGCATTCGGAGAATTGGCCCTGACAGCGGGCGGAGTGGTTCTGGATAACGATACTGATTTTTTTAAATTCGGTGTTACGGCAAAAAGGCTCGTGGGCCTGTTCAATGCGAACATTCAGGTAAACCAGGCCAATTTCGAAGTACGTCAGGATCCTAACGTCAGCAATCTCCGTAACCGGGTAATTATACAGGGAATACAAGGCAGCTACGGATACACCTCTGATGAAGCGTTTCAAAATTTCAAACCCAGCGGCGCCTGGCTTTTTGGAAATGCCGCCGCCGGAAGCGGATGGGGACTGGATATAGGCGCCGTGTACGAATACAGGCCCGATATCAGAAAATACACTTATCCCGAAAAAGGACGCGAACGAAAGGACGGGAGTAAAAACAAATACCTTTATCGGATCTCTGCCTCTCTGACCGATCTGGGAAAAGTGAGATTCAACAATCCGAACTACGTTCACACCCTTACAGGAGGCCCGACGAATGGTATTATTTCCTATGATAGTTTTCTGGACATGAATGGGACTGACGGCTTCTTCGCTGCCTTACAAAGAGACCTCAACCTTCCGGCCGAAAACGCGCAGCGAGACTTCACGTCGGCATTGCCAATGACGGCGCAAATCAGTGTAGACTATAACCTGAAGCCTAATATTTATGTAAGTACTCTCTGGGTACAAAGTCTGAGGCCTACCGGCGTATTCGGGATGAAACAGGAAAGCGTCCTGGCCGTCACGCCAAGATATGAAACACGCTGGTACGAAATCTCAGCCCCGGTTTCCCTGATGAACAGGTATGGTTCGCTCGGCATAGGACTCGCGGGGCGCGTGGGGCCTTTCTGGATGGGAACGGACCACATTACAGGACTTCTGAATATAGGAAAGCCTAAGGCCGTTACTTTTTATTTCGGTTTATCAGCAGGGCTTTTTCGTCAGCCTCCCAGCCTGGATAACAAATGCTGGCCTCCTCGCGGATCTTTCCTGAGAAGGATATTTTCGCGTAACAACCGGGGATATTGAGCCTGTCAGGATGACGTTCTCATGAAAGGCGGCATTCGAATTAAAATATAGCTGGTCCAGAGATCGTTTTTATGAAAAATAACATGAAAGACTTCATCATGAAATCACTTCAGTACGTATTGACAGCCCTGCTTCTGCTGGGGTTCGGGCTATATGCCTCCGCACAAAAAACAAAGCAGAAAACCAACGAAGAGTGGAAAAAAGAATTGACGGATGAACAATACTACATCCTCTGCATGAAAGGTACCGAGCATCCTTTCAGCAGCCCCCTGAATGCCAACAAGAAAAAAGGCGTCTACAAATGTGCTGCCTGTAAAACCGTTCTTTTCGGCTCTGATCACAAGTTTGACTCAGGAACTGGCTGGCCCAGTTTTTACAAACCGCTTTACAGCGGCAATATCAGTGAGAAAAAGGATCTGAAATTTGGGATGGTGAGAACGGAAATCCTTTGTAAGAGCTGCGGGGGGCATCTGGGACATGTATTTGA
>CAZAVR010000292.1:0-1022 GCA_964488435.1 uncultured Cytophagales bacterium
CCCGTCCGTATTTCCACTTTCCAGTTTGTAAAGAATCCGGTCATGCAGCCGGCTGGGACGCCCCTGCCAAAACTCTATAGCATTGGGAATCAGCCTGTAGCCGCCCCAATGCTGCGGACGGGGAATCTCTTTGCCTTCATACTTCAGTTCAATCTCGGCGGCTTTCTTCTCCAGCGCATCTCTACTCGGCACAAACTCACTCTGCTTTGACACCCAGGCGCCAATCTGGCTGCCACGCGGACGCTGGGCAAAGTAAGCGTCTGAAATTTCAGCGGAGGTCTTGACGATACTTCCTTTGATACGGACCTGCCGCTCTAGTTCCTTCCAGAAAAAAGTAAGCGATGCCAGCGGATTACCTTTAAGGTCGGTTCCCTTTTTGCTTTGATAGTTGGAGAAAAAAACAAAGCCTTCCGCATCGACCTCTTTCAGTAAAACTACCCTTGCATCAGGCATATTGTCATTACCCACCGTACTGAGTAACATGGCGTTAGGCTCAGAAATACCTGACGAAAGGATTTCATCAAACCACAATTTAAACTGATCAAAAGGATTTATCAGGACTTCTTTGCGCCTCAAGCCGCTAAGCGTGTACTCGGTACGCAAATCAGCTATTTTTTTGTTCATATATTTGGTATAGAAAAAATAGTTAAAGCCACAAATCTAACCATTTCAAAGAAAAGATTTCTATTTTTGCAAATAGAGTAACCGTTCTTACGAATTTCAAAGACAATGGCACAGGAACTGCAAGATAAACTGGAAAACACTGAAAGTGAAAATCAACCCGAAAACACTTCGGTAAAAGTTATTGATGCTGCTCTGTCAGATGAGATAGAAGACGATGCCGTTGTGACTTTTGATGGCGTTGATTTATCGCGTCTGACGAAGGATGAGATTTTGAAAGAGCTTGAAAAAGAAGTGGAACTGATGAAAAAACACACCGGCTCCCCAAGTTATTACAAACATGCCAATGAGATCATTCAGGAGCTACGCCCTATCCTTGACCAGTTCAAGAAAAATGAGTT
>CAZAVR010000292.1:1032-5705 GCA_964488435.1 uncultured Cytophagales bacterium
AAAACGGAAGTGACGAGGGTTTCTTTTTCAAAGGAGACGAGATAACCAACCAGATAGAAGCCTATGCGAAGCAGCTCAGAAATGAGCGGAGTTCATTTTACGCTAATCTTGAAAAGAATAAGGAAAAGAATTTCACGGTCAAGACCAGCCTGCTTCAGAGACTACGCGAACTGGTAGACCAGGAGGAATTCAGAGAAACGGGTGCCTCTCATATCAAGACAGGCTGGGAAGATTTCAAAAAAATACAAGACGAATGGAAAGAGGCGGGAAATATAAACTCTCCGCATAACGGAACACTTTGGGCTACCTACAATGCCCTCGTAGACCGTTACTTCAGTATCCGGAATATATATTTTGAGCTGAAAGAACTTGACCGCAAACGCAATGCCGAAATAAAAGCCGAGCTATGTGAAAAAGCGGAAATCCTGGCTGAATCCATTAAGGATAAGCCTATGACCCGTGAAATACTTGATGAAGCCAATCAGCTTTTCGAAGAATACAAGCACGTAGGCCCTGCCATCAAAGAAACCCAGGAGGATCTCTGGCAGCGCTTCAAAAAAGCACTGGATACCCTTTACGATGCAAGAAGATCGCAGTTCGGAGAATTGAAAAAATCCATGGCCGAAACTTACGAGGCCAAATCTCAGATTTACGAAACAGCTTTGTCGTTTACGACTTTTTCCTCATCCAGCATCAACGATTGGAACGCAAAAACCAAAGAACTGTTGACTATACAGGATCAGTGGGTTGCCATCAAGGCGCCCATGCTTCGCGATGAGGGAAAAGAACTCAGCAAAAAATTCTGGGCGGCGCTTAAGACATTCTTCCATAACAAAGGGGAATTTTTCAAACAACTGGAAGCAAAACGTGAGCAAAATCTGAAAGCAAAAACGGAGCTTTGTGTAGCGGCCGAACAAATCCTGGAAGCTGGAGAAGACAGTAATCAGAATACGCAAAAAATCATTGAGCTTCAAAAAAAACTGGAAATCGCTGGGACAGGTCCCGGAGAAGTTCAAAGACTCCATTTTTGCGCGCTTCAAAACTGCCTGCGACACCTATTTTGACAGAAAAAGAAGCAAGAACAATGCCACGGAGAAGGAATTTGAGGACAACCTGGCCCGGAAGACCGCACTATGTACGACCATAGAAGCCGCGGCGAAATCTGATGCTGAAAACTCAATCGATCAGCTTGGCAAATTCAAAGAAGAATGGAGTGAAATAGGCTTTGTCCCTAAGAAAGACATGCAGACGATCCAGAAGCGCTATATCTCTGCGATCAATGCTTACGTGGGTGCGATTGGAAAGCTCAGCTCAAGGGAAAAGGAACAAATGGTCCTGGAAAGCGAGGTAGAAGTGGTGCGTGAAAGCGATTCGGATCGAAAACTCTACCGGAAAGAAGGTGATATCCGTAGAAAAATCACTGCACTTGAGAGTAACATTTCCGTTTGGCAAAACAACATTGAGTTTTTTGCCAAATCTAAAACTTCGGATAAGTTAAAAGCCGAATTTGATCGCAAGATCGAACAGGCTGAAAGTCAGCTTGCTGAGTTAAAACACCAATTAAATGTGATTATAGAGGCAAGTTAATTTAAAAAAATGCTTGCAGGTGTTAATTTTCTTATTACCTTTGCACCACGATTTCAGACAAAGAAATCAAAAATAGACGCCTCCTTAGCTCAGCTGGTAGAGCAACTGACTTGTAATCAGTAGGTCATTGGTTCGATCCCGATAGGGGGCTCTTGAAAATGCGGTACGCCGCCCCGAAAGCACTTAGCAGAAATGTTAAGTGCTTTTTTCTTTATGGGGGACACAATTTGAGACACAGCGGAGCGGTCCATTAAATTAAAGTGTTCGAAATTTGGATATTTACAAAATATTACGTAAACTTGTATAGGTATGCTTCTGTTTTAAGTTTACCTGATTGTCTGTTATACTTCTTTTTCCACTAGCAGTGGAAAGCATATAACATAGTGAACATTAGAATCCGGCTTATAGATCTGAAAATATGTTCGATTTCCTTAGAAATATCTGGATAGGCCTCTTCAATACTCCTAAATCTGAGGCGCGCAAGCTCGGTGATGCGCTTATGTCTGACCCCAGGATAGGCCGTGCATTGGTCGATGTCAGTTCAAAACATTTAGGGGCTTCCAAAAATGACTATATCAAAGTGAGGATAAATAACAAAATATACAAAATACGCGAGTTAGGTTAGAATGAATTTCGCCTTCACTTCTATTTTTATATTTATCCTTCTGGCTCCGGGCTATCTATATATAGTCGCTTACAGGACATCGAAGCTTTGCATCAGAAAATCTTCCTCTGACTTTCTTAAGGAGCTCTACCTATCCATTATACCTTCTTTCCTGATACATATACTTGCGATCTCTTTTATAGAATCCCTCGGGAGATATGACGTTGATTTTGAACTGATAGGATCTCTGCTCCTGGGCGTAGGCAACGCAACATCAGTCAAGAATTCCTTCCAGAGTATCGACCAGCACAAATATCTCATTGCCACCTACTTCGTGCTCGTGCCTTTTTTATGCTACCTGCTGGGACATTTGTCCAGGCGTATCATCAGGTCTTTAAAGTGGGACAGAAAATACCTTCCGCTTCGCTTTAGCAACAAATGGCATTATATCTTCAGCGGCGAATGTCTGGACTTTCCCGATGTACCGGATACCTATAACGAGATCTCCTACGTGAACGTCGATATACTTTGCAATATCTCCGGTAAGCATTATATCTATATCGGTAAGCTATTCGACTATTACATAGATATAAATGGCGAAATCGGCGCCATTCACCTGATGTATCCGAAACGAAGGCTACTGGACCGTGATGAAAAGGAAGAAATCACTTCAGAAAACATGGAAAGCAAATACTATAGTATACCCAGTCGTTTTATAGTCATCCCCGCCGGCAGTATCATTAATATCAACATCAATTACCTGAGCCTGGAGGAAATCGAAGAATCAAAAGGCAACAATAATACTTCAGGAGATCATACAGAGATCATTGATCTGAATGACCTTTAACACGGTTGACCCTCAACAGATGTTTTTCAAAGAAGCTGCCCTTTTTTAAGGAATACTGCCTGACCGCTTCTTCCCCGTTATCGCCATACCCTTTTTTTAAGAAATCATAATAATTGTGGCCGTAATCCGCTAAATGAGGAGAAGCTATCGTGCTTGCAAACCGATAATCCTTTTTCAACAGAAAAAACCGCTCGTAGTAAAATTTCCCCATACCAGCATAGCTGAGAAAAAGCACCAGGAACAAAACAACCTTCCTGTATAATGGTATTCCCTCGGATCTATGCCAAACGGCATGGGCCACACACACACCTAATATCACCATAGGGACGATAGACGCCCTTATATTCAAATCATTAAAATACCCCATTTGAAACCATCCCAGCCAGGCCAATGAAAAAAGTGCAATTGACAATGTCTCTTTATCCAATTCAAAAAGCGCATTCCGTAGAATCAGTATCCAGACACCGAAAAAAGAAAACAGATACAGGAGATAATATAAAAACCAGGTACGGATGCCCGACTGCCAAATGAACCGGTTGCTCGTCTGATCGGTGGAGTCAGACCCCAGAAGAAAAAGAAGTACCGGACCAAAGCTTGCTACAAGTAAAAAACCGTAACCTGCCATCTGAGCCAAAAACAAAGGATCATATTTCCTAAATTCCTTAACCAATCGGAAAAGCACAAAAAACACCATGCCAATGGTTGCAAAAGGCGACCAGAAAACAGAACCGAATATGAAGAGGCAAATCACAGCCAAGCCTCCCCTCCCTCTGGGTACACCGATCAAAAGTGAAGCGGAAAGGATACCGGGCAGCGCATGCTGAACCGACTCCGAAAGATTTCTCGTGAATACTGGGACCTGATTGAGGACAAAAAGCTGGTTCAGGTGGATAGCATTGTTGTAAATAAACTCATCCCTGAACAAATATTTTACCAGTGGAAGTATGGAGTTAATATACCCAGCAGGATATACGAGAATAAAAACAATAAAATAAACAAACCATTTCACATGTCCCTTCAAAAGCTTTGAATTGATCCAGGTGATGGAAAGAAACATGCCAATCCATACCCATATAAAGGCGAAAAAGCTTACCGACTCCAGTCCGGTCAACCTGCCTATCATGGAAGGAACCATATAAAAACCAAGGTAGTAGCAGGTGTATATGGAGTACTTGGTGTCAAACAATGGCAAAGGCTGCGTCGAAAGCAAATGAAATTTGTAATTGTGCGCGATGTGATCAAAGCTCTTAAAAGGGAATATACCAAATTCAGATATCAGACACATCAGAAATGAAATCACCACTGCGCTAACGACCAGCCCTCTGTTCAGGGATACAAATCCCGGCTCTTCGGAGAAACCGGGTCTTAGTACCTGCCTGACAGCATAAATAAAAGCCCCAAGCAATGCTGTAATCGACAGAATCGCCACCCTAACATCCACCCACGTGGCTAAAAACAGCACAGTCGGTAAAACAATGTAGCCTAATGTGATAATCGACAAACTACGCATTGAAAGTAACTAACGATTAAAAATCCAATATGTAAACCCGTACAGGCATTTTACCATTGCTTTAGACTTTACGGGTCGAAAAACAACAAAATTAGAAAAAGAATCCAGATCTTTTTTGCACACCC
>CAZAVR010000293.1:0-5692 GCA_964488435.1 uncultured Cytophagales bacterium
ATCATTCCGTCGATGATGTAAAGCGGTTCGCTTCCAGCGTTGATGGAACCGTAGCCGCGGATTCTTATCACGGGCACATCACCCGGACGTCCCGAATTCTGATCAACGAATACACCTGAAACATTGCCTGTAAATGCATCTGCGATATTGTTAATCGGTTTGTCGGTAATTTGCCCGGCTTTGACGGTGGCTACCGATGTGGTCAATTTTTTTATGCTTTCGTTCCCGTATCCGATGACCACTACTTCTCCCAGCTCATTGGCCGTCTGCAGATAGACGTTTACCATGCTTTTGTTACCTACTTCTATTTCCTGTTTCAGGTAGCCGACAAACGAGAAAACCAGAACGGTTTGGTCGCCGGGCACCCTGATCGCGAATTTTCCATCGTTGTCGGTAACGGTTCCCGAGGTGGTTCCCCTGATGATGACATTTACGCCAGGTATTGCATTGCCTTTCTCGTCCACGATTTTACCGGTGACTTCCCGTGCGTCCGGCAAAGGATAGTCAGCCGCTGACAGGCGCGAACCCATCAGCAGGAGTACCATCATCATCTGTACCAGGAAATTCGAAACACCAGCCATACGTATTGTCTTTGGTATTTTCTTTTTCATATTCCGTTAAAAATTTAGATTTAATGCATATTGGTGTTGCAATATTAGAGA
Source organism: uncultured Cytophagales bacterium (assembly GCA_964488435.1). Lineage (GTDB taxonomy): Bacteria > Bacteroidota > Bacteroidia > Cytophagales > Spirosomataceae > JBEBSO01. The sequence continues at coordinate 663 of CAZAVR010000293.1, forward strand.
GGATTATACGAGAAAAGAAAAATTAAATTTGCCGTTTCTTACACTATATTATCTCAAAATATTTTAATTTATTTCACGACAAATGAGGGTATTTTGTTTACTATCATTGTTTTACTTTTGTTCCATCATTTTTCGTGTAATGAAAATGGTATTATATTAGCCCAATATAAGCATCTATATCTTCATGCTGCCCGTTTATCGCAAGATCACTTATTCGGAACTCTATTCATTTTCTTCGGCTTTGGAATGTCCCCCGGAGTTCGCGACTCCCTGGCATCACCATCCCGAGTATGAACTTATATTAATTACAGGGAGCGGCGGGACAAGATTTATGGGAGACAGTATACAAAAATTCGGGGAGTGTGAGCTTGTACTCATTGGTCCTGATCTTCCGCATTGCTGGAAGGAGGAGCCGGATGTGAATAACCCGAATGCCAAGGCTTATGTTATTCACTTTTCGACTAATTTCCTTGGCCAGGATTTTTTCAATATACCCGAAAGTCGTCAGTTGAAACAATTGCTCGAACTCGCAAAACTGGGGTTGAGATTTCCTGAAAAAACGGAACAGCTTGCCGTCTGGAAGATCCTGCAGTTATTTGAAACGGCGGATTTTGACAGGGTACTCCATTTGCTGGGATTGCTGAATATCCTGGCGAAGTCGGATAGATTCGATCCGGTTTCAAGTCCCGGTTTTACGAATTCGATCACGGGAAACCAGTCGGACAGAATCAATAAGGTGTTTGAATATGCTTTGGCGCATTTTAAAAATCCGGTCGATCTGGGTACAGTGGCGCGTATCGCGAATATGAGTAAAACGGCATTCTGCAGGTTTTTCAGAAAGAGCACCGGCAAAACGTATTTTGATTTTTTGAAAGAGATTCGTCTGGGGCACGCGTGTAAGTTATTGCAGGAAACCGATATGACCGTCCAGCAGATAAGCTTTGAGTGCGGCTATGAGAGTTTGTCGAATTTTAACCGCCAGTTCAGGGAGTTTCTGAAAATAAACCCGCTCAGGTACCGCCAGCGTATCCTCAGACAAAACGGATCAGAAACTGAGGCCATCTGACTTTCAAGGTCTTTTCCTCATCGCCTACGCTTTCCCGGATTCTTCCAGTTTTCCTCTATAGCATTGTAGAAAAATGCTAATATGATGAAGAATCTTTTGTTCACCACCATGTTGTTTATCGTCTCAAACAGCGCTGTTTGCGCGCAGGCGGATACCGTTCTAAGTCCGAAGCCTTTAAAAATCCATCACGCCGAGCCATTATATATGGATCTGGTTCGTGATCTCGGTGCCAGGAAAGGGGAGAAGGAGTGGAATGTCGGTTATGGCATGGAAGGACATAAGGATTATACCCTTAATCATGCTTTTGTAGAATATGAATTCGCGCCTGTCAACCGGCTGGGCCTGGAAGTGGAGGTGCCGTTTGCTTTCTACAAATCCGTGAACACACAGGAGGATGTTGCCATACCCAGAAGCCGGATCGAAGGTCTGAAGGTGGCTGCGCAGTATACGTTTTTGGTTTCGGATAAATACCAGATGTCAATGGCCGGGGGATACGTCCACGAATTTCGGACGCATTCTTTCTATTCCATACAAAAGGGAAGGGGGATGTTGAAGGGGAATGCTGCGAGTCCGTTTTTTGTGGTGGCCAAAAAGTGGGGGAGTCGGCTGCACACCATGCTATATACAGGGCCGGAATGGGAGGTTACTCTGAAGGAGTCAGCGTATATCTTATATGGGAAGATCAACGCGAGTATGCATTTTGTACTGCCTTCCGGAAACTTCCTGGGCGTGGAGGTAAATGATGAGTTTTCGTCTTCAAGCCATCAGCTGGTGGTGCGCCCGCAGATGAAACTTGTTCTGAAGTCTAATCTGGCCCTGGGTTTCCTGGCAGGCGTTCCTGTTGATTTGTATGCGCATGGCATGAGCTGGATGGCCAGGGTGATATGGGAGCCTGGAAGGAAGAAGTAGAGGGGGCTTGTGCTAACCGCCAACTACGAGTAGCATATATACAGAGACAAGGTGGCAGCGGTTCGCCGCATATCTTGCCGCGAATTACACAGATAGAGTTCCGAGACTGTTTTGATTGAGACACACTGAACCAATTATTTGTTCATTTGCCGGTTTCGAATAATTTATCTTCTACCGGCAGGTTGTGGGTAATTTCGAAGTAACGTTCAGTGGACTGTCCCCACTCCCGATTTCCCGGATACTTCGTTCTGCTGATAACCACGAATGGGTACAAAATGCCGTCTACAAATTTATAATTGCAGTAGTAAATCATCTCATGCCAGATTTTGCCATCAGGGTAAGTTTTGTGTTCGATAGCGCGACAGTGTAGTCTGTAAGACACCGGATCGAAATACAAGCTCTGCTTGGGATACCCTTCATCTACAATTTTAATCAAGGTATCTAAATCAAGCTTTTCCATTCCCACCCAGCTAAAATCCGTTGGACGTTTTGTGTAAAAGAAAGGATCTTGTTGTAAGTCAAGTTCACCATCATAGCCCGCTTTAATATGGCTTGTTTTACCATAGTGAGCGGGAAGGCGGGAGCCCTTTATGTCGCCATCCTTCTTATACCACATATCCCACGCTGCATCGCCTTTCGGGAATTCATATTCAAAATGCTTGAAGAAACCTTTCTGATGTGATATGACAAAGCGGTTGACCAAACCCCGGTTGGGGAAATCCTCATCACTTATATCCTGTCCTGCCGGTATGGGAGCAAAAGTGAAAAAACCGGCATCCGGATCAAAGACCTTCGTAATGGTATGGATGGTTTGGAATCGCTTCATGCCACCATACGCTTCAATGACCTTCTCCATAAATTCGGCCGCTTTTTTCTGATTGTGATTCAATGGAGCGGTGGTAGGATAACCTATATAACGGGAACGTATTTTTTCTATCAAAGGCGCATACATGGCCTCTTCCCGTTTCAATTCGAGGGTCCTAAAGTTCTGGTAAGCTTTTTCAAATCCCCTGGGAACCATCACAACATAGTAGTTCTGATACCATGCGTGTCCGGGAGATTTTACAATGTCGTCGGGATTAATAAACCGCTCGACAACCACGAAGTCTTTCCATGCCATCCGCCCGTCGCACACCATGTACCCTGTTTTCTTTTGGTTTTTTACCAGTTCATTCATGTTCTTGTTAAATGAGGTAAGCCAGCCTACGGTATCAGGATAGGAGACTGGCTGGGGAAGGCCTGACGATGGAGTTTTGTAGACGGCATACCCTTTTCTGATCTGGAAAAAGTCCTTCTTCGGCTCTGCACTTGAGCAGCTTTTGTAATGGCTATCGTATTGTTGATTGGTTTTACTATCGACAATAAGCCACTCTTCCGAGATTAGGCCAGCTTGGGCATCCTTAGAAACAGAACTTGTAAACAGCTGCTCCACATCCTGCCTGTGTTGTGAAATTGCTTTATCTATAACTGCTCTCCGGGCTATCGCTTTTTCATTTTTCCGGATTTCCGCCCTGGCTTTGTTTTCTGCGTTGCGTTTTTCTTCACCGGCTTTGTTCTTTTTTTGTTCTTCTTCATTGATTACCAGCCATTTTTTATGTGCTGCCAAGAAACGCCGCGGAATTAAAACCATACGGGTGGGATTGGAGGCATCGGGGAAATAATTGATATCAATCGGAACATAGTCGTTCCATTTAACCTGCCTGCCACAAACCATAAATCCTGTGTACATGCTATTCCCATTTTCCTGCACTTCTCTTATATACTGATTAAATACAGCCATCCAGGCGGTTGTATCGCTTGTAGCCAATTTTGAATAGATATCTCCTTCTCTTTTAGCAGGATCAGGGCGTTTCCATTCACATAGCAACTGAATATAAGGTATTATCTGGTCCCCTAAATTCTGATTCGCACAATCCTGGCTTTCCACATCAATCGGGCAGTCGTTTTCTAAATACTTTGAAAACAAAGCTTTATCGTTAAGATTATACGACTTCCAGGTATTCATATTGGTATAAAAAGTGCCAAAATCTTTGAAAACTACACGACCACGGTACTGACTATATGCCTTATTGCATGACGGCAGCCTCAAATATTTATCTGTTAAAATATACTCCAGACGTTTTATGGAGCTGTAGCTGTTGTCATGGGATCTGTAGTTATCCAAATAAACTCTTTCATGGGAATCGTCAGAATACCTGAATATTGTTACCGAATCTATCATTTTTCCATCACAGAAACAGTAAACCCGTTCTTCCTGAGCGGTTACGGTATGATTTTCTGTGGTGTAGGAACGATTACCGTAAATATCCTGAATAGGTTGGCCGTAAGAATTGGTTACTACTTCTCTGCTTGTGTAGTTTTTACTTTCTTTTCCTAATTTTTTAATTGTAAAGCTGATGACAGGCAGATTTGCCACTGATTCAGTTTTTTTTGTAGAAACCTGCGCACTAACCTTTGTAACAAGCAAGGCAAAGGTGAGTAGAAATAGATGCTTCATGTTTTAGAGCTAGTGGATAGGGGTTAAAAAGCCAGGATACGTTTCATAAAGAACGGGATTTTCTTACAATTGAACTAAAAATAAGCAGGAATTTTCTAAAGGCGGGGGGGATCTAAAAATAGAGTTAAAAGGAGTTTTTTTTTGGTATTCCGGAAAATAATGCGTAACTTTTATAGATGTAACACATTGAAAGTGTGAGACCGGAGCGCTTACTGGATGGGGGAGTTTACCCCCGGGACTTTTACAGGAATTGTGAATGGGAAAATTTCTTCTGCTTTTATTGATATTTCCGTACGCGGGCCATGTAGTGGCAGATTCCTGGGCTCCACCGAAAATCAAAATGTATTATAGCTCTGATAGTACATTTTATGTGAGAATTTATCCTACGCATGTTCCTGAGAAATATTTCAGTTGGCGAAGCGCATCCCCAAAAAAGAAAAGCAAGTTTCAGCCTTCAGATACTTTGGTTACCCCCTGCTATGCCGGCATGTACAAAGTAACGGATGGTAAGGACAGTCTGCTTTGGGAAAGGAAATTAGTAAACAAAGTGGCTCCGGT
>CAZAVR010000294.1:0-5678 GCA_964488435.1 uncultured Cytophagales bacterium
ACCAAGTATTTTTTCGGGGATCGTATATCCTACCTGGAGGTTCCGAAGTCTCAGATAGGCGGCATTGAGCAGATACCGGGACTGGACAACCCGGTTTTTGTTGGTTTCGGCTGTGAAGTAGGGCTTAGCGAAATAGGCATCGGTATTTGGTCCGAGAAGGTTTGTTTCGTTCGCTGGTCTCCAATAGTCAAGGTTTTGAGAATCTTTGTATAATCCGGACGAACCCCATCCGCTGGTCATTCCCCAAAATATTGTAGAATTCAGATCAGGGAAGTAATTGCGCTTGGCTACGCCCTGCCAGAATATGCTTACATCTATTCCTTTCCACCGGGCGCCTCCGGACAAACTCACATTGTATCTGGCTGCGTCATTACCTATTACTTTCAGGTCTCCCTGGTCGGTGAGGGTTCTTTGTCCGTCATTAATAAACCCGTCATTATTCAGGTCTTTGTACTTCATGTCGCCAGGATTCCACCGGGCATGATATCTGGATTGATCGGCCATGTTTTCCCCTGCCGACTGAATGAGTCCGTCAGAAACAAGTCCCCAGATTTCTCCCATTTGCTTCCCATCGTACCATGTGTCTATAAGGCCTTTTTCATTCTGGTACCTGATAATTCTGGATTTGCTATCTCCCAGCCCTAATTTTACATCGTAAGAAAGGCTATTTGAAAGATTGTCTTCCCAGCTCAGGAGGAATTCAAAGCCAGTGGTGGCCATTTCGGCGTTGTTGCTTTGCGGAGTGGATGCACCAAGCACATAAGGGAGTGTGACAGACGGCCCGAGCATGTCTGTGGATACCCTGTTGAACCAGTCGAAGACGAGGTTAAGCCGGTTTCTTAAAAAGCCTGCATCGAGCCCTATGTTTAACGTGGTAATGGTTTCCCAGGTGAGGTTATCACTGATTAGTGCGGGAGCACGTGCAAACGCAGGTCTTTCCTTGTCAATAATCCATTTAAGTTCATTGGTTACGGGTATGGTCGATAGATACAGGTAATTGCTCACGTTTTGATTGCCTAAGGATCCATATGAACCTCGTATTTTCAGTGTGTTTACATAGCGATCAATAGGAGCCCAGAAGTTTTCCCTGGATATATTATAGCCTGCAGATGCCGATGGGAAAAAGCCCCACCGCGATTCCTTGGGGAAACGAGAGGAACCATTGTATCGCGCGCTCAGCTCCAAAAGATACTTTTCATTGTAGTTGTAATTCAGACGCCCGAAAATACCCTGTGTAGCCCAGTGGTAAATTTCATCTCTCACAGTCTTATCACCGAGCGCAGTGTTTATGGAGGGCACTGCGTCTGTAATCAGGTTCGCGGCTGTTGCATTTATTCCCGTGAAATGGCGAAGCTCCTGCTCATAGCCAACCATAGGTTTGAAGTAATGCCTTTTGATAGTGGTTTCATAAGAAGTAGTGGCATTGACCAGGGTATAGGCATTCTGTGAAAATGCAGAGGTGTATGTAGATGACGGCTTCCCAATATTACCTAGTTGTCCATTTCCCAATTCCACCCATACCGGATGAGGGTTTGTGGTATTGCGACTTCCTATCATATTGTAGTTATAAGAAAAATTCGTTTTCCAGCCTTTTACGGGTTCCAGCTCTGAGCCCAGTGTGATGAAAAAATCATTTATCTCCGTCTTGTCGCGACCGGAGCTTTGTAAAAGCCGGACAAGCGGGCTCTGAATCGATCCGTTTATGTTATAAAAAGGCATCATAGGCGCGAACATGATGATCTCACGGAAAAAATGCTCCCTTCCTACCGTGGTTTCACCCAGGGGAAAATCAGTTTTACCTTTGGCATACTTCAGACTGGAGTTAAAGCTTAGCCATTTATTGATCTTGGAGCTGAAATTGGTCAGGAAATTATATCTCTGATAGGAATCATTACCGTATGCGTACATGCCGGGCATGTTCACATAGCCACCTGAGAGAAAGTATTGTGTCTTGTCGTTCCCTCCGGATACGTTGAGGTTATGTTTTTGGCTGAAGGAGGCGTCCTTGATAAGTATATTGGGCCAATCGTAGTTTGCATTTCCATTACGTCGGCCGGCAAATACATTGTCGATCGGATTGGCAGGATCATATTCGTGTGGGAAGGTACCATCGATGTAACCTTTGATACGTTCCATTTGCTCATTACTGTAGACTGGAGTAAGTCCCGCGTTTGCATTGGCCTGATTATAGGCCGTGGCCCAGGTGTACGAATCAATGAAACCCGGAACTTTCAAAGGCGAGGCAAAGGAAAGGTTGTTGCTGTATTGTATGCTCACTTTATCTGTTTTTCCTCCTTTTTTTGTAGTAATCAGAATCACGCCAAATGGAGCCCTGGATCCATAAATGGCGGAAGCAGAAGCATCTTTTAGGACAGAAATGCTTGCGATCGATTCCGGATCCACATTGTTTATGTTCATTTCCACCCCGTCCACCAATACCAGAGGAGCGCTGCTTCCCTGTATGGATCCTGTCCCGCGGATGTTCCAGGAACTTGCAGAGCCCGGTTCACCTCCACGCATACCCATGGTGATGTTAAGATTGGGGGAGGCCCCTTTAACCAGATCGGCAACATTATTGGCCGACCTGTTGGCAAGCTTGTCGCCCGAAATTACGTCAACTGACCCCGTCAGGTTAACTTTTTTCTGTGTGCCGTAGCCGATCACCACCACTTCTTCCAGTGCTTTGTTGTCCGGAGTAAGTACTAAATTGATTACATTCTGGTTTCTAACCTGAAGCTCCTTGGTTTCGTAACCCACGAAAGAAAAAACCAGGATAACATTCTCATCAGAGACGCTCATTGAAAATGCGCCTTCAGCGTTAGTTATCATCCCCTGCTGCGTTCCTTTAACAAGAATACTTACACCGGGGAGCCCTATACCTGTTTCGTCTGTAACAGTACCTGTTATACGTCGCTCTGCAACTTCATTTTCCTGAATGGGAGCCATCTGACCCGAAAATTCGTTTTGTGACCTTTTGTTTTTACGAAGAACTATCTGCCCCTCGACCACAAGGAAAGACACGTCATGCGGTGTAAGCAAACCTATAAGTATGGTTTCGAGCGTCTGCCCTTTGTAGCTGGCAGTGACGTTGCTGTGCTTTGGTAAAATCGACGAATTGAAGTTAATATCAATTTTCGCCTTTTCGCTTAATCGCAGTATCGCTTCAGATAAAGGAGCCTTTTCAAAGGAGATAGATATCCTTTTCTGCAACATTTCCTGTGCTGTTCCGTTGGCCATGGCCATGCCTGTCAGCAAAATCGTCATCAGTATCTGAATACCTGTTATACGCATAATTTTCAACCAGTATGGTTGTAATTGTATCTGTTTTTTCATATATTTAAGTGTTTTTTTTACACAAAAAACAAAAAACTCCCTGTCTCTATTTTCCGAAAAGAGATACATAGCCAGAGAGTAATCGTCAGGCTGGTGGTGGTCAGAACACCATCGGCCTGTTTTACCTAGTTGGAGTTCAGAAGTCTTTTTTTATTTCATGGAGTCTGGACGGTTAAGGGTTAACTAATTATTACAGCCTAATGATTTAATGACGATGGTCTCTTCTTCTATTGAGAAAGATGTTCCCGGGCCTATCGTTTCACAGATTATCCTTAATTTTTCGAAAAGCGGTTTGTCTTTCAGTGTTGTAGTCAGCGAACAACTGGCGAGCGTAGCTTTATCCGCGCGAATGGACACATTATAATCCTGGCTCAGCCTTGCAAAAATGTCTATTACAGGAACTTCTCTGAATTGATACTCTTTGGACATTTTTGGGATATTTCTGAGTGAGGGTGGGCCGGGATCGGAAGAAGGCGCAACAAAAGTTCTCAATTGGCGATCAAAAGTGGTTTCTTCATTCTCATGCAGAGCAACCGATTCCTTTGTGGAATTGCTCGTCGTTTTCCCATCATCTGCTGCGGAGACAGCGACCTGACCGGTTTTTACAGCCACTACAAAACGCGGATGATCAGCATAAGCCTCTATCATAAAACTGGTGCCCAAAACGCGCGTAACCATTTCATTGGCGTGAACCAAAAACGGTTGGTCGGGATTCCGCATAATTTCAAAGAAGGCTTTCCCTTCAAGAGAAACCTCCCTTTTGACCTGACCCAGCCTCGTATCGAAGACAAGCGTGCTGTTCGGATACAGCAGTACAGAACTTCCGTCCGGCAGGGCGACAGGAAGTATGGTTTTCTTGCTGTTTACAATTTTTCGATCAGGACCAGCAGACGCGGCAGTACTTTCCTCCGGAGTCGTGCTTAGGCTGTCCCTTTTGTTCCAGACCAATGTCAATAGCAATACAATGGAGGCCGCAATTGCCAGATAACGTCCTATTTTAACTGGGAGGCGGCGAACTCTTTCTCCTGTTTCTATCGAGTAAGGATCTTCATGTGGTGTTGCGAAAGCGGACTGATCCTGTATTCTGGAGTGAATGGCTTTTAAAAGCAAGGCTGACCGTTCTTCGGGAAGGAGGCGACTTCTTTGGTTGACTAACCTTGTGTAGCTTTCATATTGATGAAGTGACCATTCGTCTTTGTGATCCTGAAGCCACTCAAAGAAAAAAGCCTCTTCTGCAGGAGTGATCGACCCTTCCGCCAGTTTCTTCAGTAAAGCCTCAATGTTTTCCATTTTTTTCTGTGTTGTTGGCATAAATACTCCAACGCAGAAAAAAGGATGTTGTGCAGATGAAAAAAAACAGAAAATTATGTAACTAAATAGATTAATAGTGCCAATTCGGCTCCTGAATAAGTTAAATGATTTTCAAATAAGTGGCTTCTTACTGTTTTATGGGCTATTTTAAGGTGATCTTTAACTGTATTTATAGACAATTTCATTTCCGAAGAAATCTCGTTGATACTTTTTCCTTCGAAACGATACATTTTGAAAATCTCTTTCTTTCTGACCGGCAGACGGTCTACAGCGTCATACACCAGTTGAAGTTTTCGCTCGAAATCTTCCTCATCAATAGCGGGAATATCTGTTGGTTCTTTCAGTTCTCCGGATTCGCTGAAACTTCTGTTTTTACGCATTCTCTTAAGGCAGCTTATCGATTTGTTGAAGCTTACCACGAAAACCCAGTTGGGAATTCTTTCGGGGTCAAGTTCTTCAAGGTTTTCCCAGAGGACGAGAAATACGTCCTGTAGCAGATCTTCGGCCAGACCGGAGTCGTGTACGAGCTTGAGGATATTGCCATACACTGCATGATGGAGATCTGCATAGTACTGATCAAAACGCTTGATTTTCTCTTGTGAGGAGAACGTGGTTTGCCTGGTTATCTTGCTGGTTGCAGGTAAATTGTCCATACTACAAAGGGAAAATCTCTTGTGGAATTTTGATGACGCCTGTTATGAAAAATGGAGGCAGGCATGCAAAACGGTTGCATTTTATTCCGTTTAGCTGGCCTCTGCGAGGTATCAGCATACGCATCAGGAGTGAACCTAAGATAAATTTATGTACTATTTCATAAAAAATCAAACTTATTTCAAGTTTACGGCGTGAATGTAGAGATTATTTCGATTCGCTGCGCAAAATAATCGCAAATAGAAAAAACGCACGAATTTGTTTCAGAGCTTGCTCAGGGATGCTAAAATCGGCAAAAAGTTTTCTTTACCATTAAGAATGCTTAAAATTGGGCTTCGACGACATCATCGTTAAGCCTTTCAATCCTGATCAGCTGCTTCAGA
>CAZAVR010000295.1:0-5671 GCA_964488435.1 uncultured Cytophagales bacterium
CGTTAATTGTGCCCCCAGATTCAACCGGATATTGTAACGTTTCAGGCCATCAGGACCAAACTTAAAAAGTCCTTTCTTATCATAGTAGCCCATAGAAGCCAGGTAGTTGATCTTTTCGTTTCCGCCTCTTGCCGAAAAGTTATGCGTTTGCATGGGTGTAAAATCCCTTACCAGCGTCTTAATTTTACTGTGGGGATTGTAATAGAGATAACTGTTCGTATCTCTGGGATTTACCATATATTCTATGCCATTCCTTACTCTTTCGAGTCTCTCGTCCGCCCAGCCTGTGTCGTATCCTGAATTTTTATACGCATCCCGCATGTATAAAATTTCCTCTTCAAGTGGCAATCTGCTGGGTACGTTCAAAGCCCAATCCAACCCAAATTGGTTAGAATAGTCAAAAACAGTTTTACCTGATCCGCCTTTTTTTGTAGTCACAAGAATGACCCCTCCGGCAGCCTGGGCACCATAAACAGCCGCTGCAGCTGCATCCTTGAGTACTGTCACATTTTCTACATCGGCGGGATTCATCGTTTGTAGCGTACCAATGGGAGCAGGTACCCCGTCAACTACCAGCAACGGATTGACATTGCCATTTGCCGAGGTGGCGCCCCGAACCTGAATCTGTATGTTTTCTCCGCCCGGCTGGCCGTCCGTCCTGGTGACCACAAGTCCGGACATTGTCCCCTGAAGGGCGTTGGCCAGGTTGCTCACAGGCCTGTTTTCAATCGACTTCGAGCCTATAGAAGAAACCGCACCAGTAAGGTTCACCTTGTTTTGTGTACCATAACCCACTACCACGACCTCCTCCAAAGCCTTGTCATCCTGAAGAAGCATCACGTCCAGTGTCGTCCTGTTGCCTACCTCCTCCTCCTTACTCAGGTAGCCTACAAAAAGAAAATACAAGTAGCGCCTTACTGTCCGGGACCTCTAACTCAAAAAAACCGCTTCCATTGGTTGTTGTTCCCTTTGAAGTACCCTTCACCACCACATTCACACCGGGCAGTGCCTCCCCTCTCTCATCACTGACGCGCCCTTTTACAAGAGGAAGCACAGGTTGCTTTGGATGTGCAAAAACTGATTCCTGCGCCCCTTCCGCATGTGAATCTATCTTCTGCGACGACGTCTTACGAACGATGTAAACTACACTACCGGATGAAATATACGTTAACTCCAGAGGAGACAACACATTTGAAAGCACCTCTGCTACCCGGTAACTCCCTTTCGTCAGATTCAAACGGTTTCCACCGCTTATCTGGTTCTCCATAAAAGCAAAACGAAGAGATGTCTGCTTCTCTATTTTGCGAAACAAACTTCTTACGCCTTCGTTCCTCAGTTCCAACGACACCTGTATATCCGACAGCGACTGGGCTTCCGTATGGTGAGCCATCAATAGCTGTGAGCAGGCTATCATCAATATGATGTTAAACAACCCAATACGCATAGCTAGTTTTAAAGCGGGTTGACAGGCAGAAAGGCGTCGCCTTTCGCGCATGATAAAATTTTTGTACATTTACAGCATGTTTTTAGTGATAGTCAATTGTTAAAAACTCCGCCCATAGTTTGTCACAAAACTTCAGGGCATCCAAGCCATTCGGTTGCCGCCGGATGGCTTTTCCTTATTTTGAGCTTCGGTTTTTCAGGGACATAAACTATCCATCCCCCACCAGCCAATAAAACCGTCTTGTTTCAGGTCTCTCATTCATAAATGTCAGTCATTAGGTTATGGTTTAATAAATCAGCAATTGTTCTTATCAGCACGAACCTCCGGAAACTATAACTTTGTTTCCATCCATCCGGTAAGTAGCACCCATCATTTCTGAAAGCACCCGGATCACAAGAGAGAGATCCTCCCCATTCAGAAAAGACGCACTCACACGACATCCGAGCACCTCCTTTTCGGTAAAGATGACTTCGCTGCCGTAATGGGCCCGGATCATACGTGAAACTTCCCGAAGATCAATATTGTCAAAAATAAGGTGCTGGTTCTTCCATGCGACCGCCTGTTTTACATCTACCTGCTCAGACAGATGCTCAAGTGTCCGCACATCTACAGTGAAGCGCTGGTCAGGTCTGACTCTGCCGTACACCCCCGTTTTACCCTCTACCTCTACCAAACCACGGGTTACTGTGACTTGAACACTTTTACCGTCCGCCCTGACGTTAAAAGCGGTGCCTAGCACTTTTGTCGTTACAACGCCTGTCTTCACCAGGAAAGGACGAGCCGGATCGTGAGCAATATCAAAAAAAGCCTCGCCCGACAAAACAACCTCGCGCCTGCCCGTTGCAAATGCGTCAGGATCATAAGTTACCTCGCTCCCCTCATTCATCAGTACACTGCTTCCATCAGGCAAATGAAAAAACTGCTTGTCACGAACGGCCACCCGGTCTGTTGAAAGCACTTGCCCGGCTCCTACATCGCCGTTCTCTTTCTGAAGACTGTTGTCATACTTCAATGTAAACCAACCCGCAAATATCAACCCTGCAACAAGCGCAGCCGCCCAACTCCAATACCGCCTCCAGCCTCCTACAGGACGAACAGCAGAGTCGCCAAGGATGTTCGCCAGCACTTTTTTCCGGACTTTGCCCGGCAGAGCAGCTCCCCTGCTGTCTGCATAATGCCGGTCTATCCAATCTTTAAACCTGGCTTCGAACCCGCTTTCTACCAGCTGCCGCAACTCCCTGTCTTCTTCGATGCTGATTTTCCGGACAAGATGTTTCCCCATCAACTCATCAAACCTGTGCTCCCTGCCAGGGTCATGTCCCTTATTTTCCTCTTTGTTGTTATGATCCATCCCTATTCGGGTGTTTGTTAAACATACCAGAACACCGGCCTCTATGCCGTTCTATATACTATGTCTCAAAAAAAACAGGATGGGGGCAGAATTTTCGAAAAAAATTAATCAGGCAGAAAAATGAGCGGCCAAAACAAGGGGTGAATATTCAGGAAAGGAGCCAGCTGTATTCGGATAAAGGCGAGAATACGCTTCATGTGTGACTTCACGGAAAGCCTGGTAAGGCTAAGCTCACGACCTATTTCTTCATGGGTCATACCCTCCTCTCTGGCCAAACGAAATATTTCTTGCTGTAGCGGCGAAAGCTTACCTATTGCCTGGCGAAGAAGCATTTCATACTCCTGTTCCTGCAACAGACGGTCTGTAGAATGATCCGACTGTTCAAAAAAGCCAAGTTCCTGAACCACATCTGTAAAAGCGGATTGACGGCGATAGGCATCAAAAACCTGTTTGCGTGCCATACCCTGTATGTAAGCAGCTACATTGGCCACCCCGGACATTTTTTCCCTTCGTAGCCAGATGTCCATGAATACCTCCTGAACGACCTCTTCAGCCGACTCTTTTGAATTCAGAAACCGAAGGGCGACGCGGTACACACGCGGACTATAGAGATCAAAAATACGTACAAAAGCAGCCTCGTCCCCTTCAGCAAGGGCCTCCAGAGTGTGTCGGTCTTCATAAAGCTGTTTTGTTGCCATGAAAGGGGCGAATGAGTCATGCTTACACTCAAAAACATAACAAAGATATTACGCCACCCGTGCAAATACAAAAAAAAGCCGGATCGAAAAATGAGAAACAAAATATTATTTCGATTTAAAAAATAAAAATAGCCGTTCTCAATACAAAATAAAAGTCAAAGAATCAATCGATTCAACATTATTAAAAAAAATCACAAAAGAGAAAAATTAAATTTGGTTTCAAGAAGCTTACGTGTTTTGCTACATCCGTATACCAGCAAGTGAATACTTTCGAAAGTGGAATCGCACCAAAAACAATCCTCAGGACAACACCGTCCCATAAACCGATCAAAAACCTGCGTAACCGGTCATCCATTTATTCTTTCACTATGGAATTACCCCGGTGTATCTTTGCAAATCAATACCGGTATTTCACACCGGGCACAGCAACATTCTAAAACAAACACATGAAAAAGAAATTCTTCGCTACACTATTCTTAACAGGCGGAAGCCTGCTTACTTTTGGCCAGTCTTTTGACCGGGCTAAAATGGACAGCTATTTTGATGCCCTGGAAAAGAATGAACGCTTCATGGGAAATGTGGCCCTGAGCCAGAACGGCAAACTTGTCTATACGCGGTCTGTGGGTTATTCAGACCTTGCAAAACAAACGAAGGCAGATGCTTCCACCAGGTACCGGATCGGTTCCATTTCCAAGACATTTACCGCTGTTTTGGTAATGAAAGCGGTGGAGGAGAATAAGCTTACCCTTGATCAAACGATAGCAGAATACTTCCCAAAAATAAAAAATGCGGAGAAAATCACGATCAAACACTTGCTTTCGCACCGAAGCGGGATTCCCAATTTTACGGATGCAGATGACTATTTCACATGGAATGTTAACCCCATTACGGAAGCTGCAATGATTGCCAAATTTGTCAAATCAGGAAGCGACTTCGAACCCGACAGCAAGGCAGACTACAGCAATTCCAATTACATGGTACTTACCTATATCCTGGAAAAAATATACAAACAATCCTATGCCGCACTGCTCAAAAAATACATTACACAGCCTCTCGGGCTTACCAATACCTACCTGGGGGGTAAAATAAACACTGCCAAAGGAGAAGCACTCTCCTACCAGCTTTCACAAAACAAGCTTCCTTCCGTGGAAACCGACATATCCGTGACCATTGGTGCGGGAGGGATCGTCTCCACAGCAGCCGACCTGACCCAATTCAGCGATGGCTTGTTCGGAGGAAAACTTCTGAAACCCCAGAGCCTGGCGCAGATGAAAACCCTCCGCGATGCGTATGGGTACGGACTGGTACCTATACCCTTTTACTCCCACCAGGGATTTGGACACACAGGTGCGATTGATGGATTCACGTCAGTATTTGCACACTTTGATCAGGGAAACCTGTCTTATGCCCTGACTTCGAACGGAACGCTGTTCAATAATAACAATATATCCATAGCCGTACTCAGCGCTTGTTACGGCGTTCCCTACGAAATTCCCGAATTCAAAGAAATTGCCGCAGACGAAGCGGATCTTTCCAGATATCCGGGGCTTTATGCTTCTCAGCAGATTCCTTTGAAACTAAACGTAACCACCGAAGGAAAAACGGTGTACATTCAGGTAACAGGACAGTCTCGCTTTCCCCTGGAAGCCACAGGCAAGCATGCCTTCAAGTTCGAACAGGTGGGCGTAGTTATAGAATTTACACCGGAGAAGAACACGCTTGTACTCAAACAAAACGGAGGAGTGTACCATTTTGTCAAGGAATAAAAAGACTATTCTCCAAGTGTTCAAATTTCAATCAATGCAGTACAATTTTGATGAAATCATAGACAGGCGTCATACAAACAGCCTGAGTGTAGAGGGATGGAAAGGCTATCTTTTCCCGGATCTGAAACCCGAAGACTTCCCGTTCCCTGATGACTACTACATCCGGCTTTGGGTAGCGGATATGGATTTTTCGACAGCTCCGGAAATACTCGATGCCATCAGAAAAAGGCTTGATGACAAGATTCTCGGTTACACTTCATTGTACGACAATGAGTACTTTGAGGTCCTGAAGAAGTGGTTTTCCCGGAGATACCAATGGAATATCAATCCGGAAGAAATCGTCCTGTCACCGGGTATCGTACCTGCGCTACATCGACTGGTCCCCCTGCTGACCACTCCCGATGAAGCTGTA
>CAZAVR010000296.1:0-5667 GCA_964488435.1 uncultured Cytophagales bacterium
TGAACGATACATTCGTCAGTGGTATTCAGAAAAATGGGGTTTTGTCTATAAAAACTCTGAGGGCCGGCCGGTCTGGGTGAACTGTAGTTTCTGACGACGAAGTTCCTGAATGCAACAGGGCCATGGTCGCCCTGGATACGAAGAGGACCTGCCGCTACTTCATTTTCTGAAAGTGGCGCTCTTGTGGGGCCGGTGAGTTCAATATTTTCCTGGATGATACTTCCGTTTAATTCAATAGACAGAATTTTTGCATTTTGAATTTTGATGCCTGCTGAATTGAAGCGAGGTGCCTGAAAGGCAATTTTCATATTTTGCCAAAGACCGGGTGCCCGCGTGGCGTTGAGTCTTGGGGCATGCCCCTCGTAGCCTTTGCTTCCGTCCGGTTTACTATTGTCCCATCTTTCGTAAATTCCTCCGCAGTCTCCTGAGGTAGGCTTCTTTTTTCCCCAGCTGTCGAGGAGCTGGATTTCATAACGCCCCTGGAGATATACACCGGAATTAGATCCGGCTGCCATCAAAAAATCGAATTCCACGTCTGCATCCCCGTGTTCTGCAATAAATATCAGGTCTTTTGCTTGTCCGGAAGGGGAGTTTTCAGGTAGATTTACCAGGATTCCTGAGCCGGGCTTAGATACGAGGTTGTTTTTGCGCTCCGGGTCTCCGTAGGCATGGCCCACAATTTTCCAATTGGCTGCAGGATTTTTGAAAGCAGACAAGTCGTTCAGTAAAACCGACTGTGCGTGTAGCCCCGTTTTTAAAAGGCTTATTCCCATAAGAATAAGGCATGAAAATACAAGTTTTAGAGAATAAGGCATGTTGATTGGTTTATTGATCCGTCTTTTAATTAAAAAACTTAAAGTAAGATTTCGAAATTATTAAATTTTTAATATAATTAATTATTATTTTTTATTAATTTTTAATTTATCTCTTTCTATAGTAACATTTAGCTTTGCGGCAGTAATTGCAAGTAAATGCTGTACCAGAAGTTCTTTTTATTTGAAACCTAAATATATTGATATTAAAGTTATGAAATGTTTTAGTCTTTTTGCAGCCGGACTGATAGCTGCCACCTCTGTAAGTGCTCAGCTGAAGCCGGAAAAAATGACGCCGGAGTCAAGTGAATTGTGGGATCCTGTTCCGAGGCTGGTCAAGCCCGGGAAGTTGTCTGCTAATCTGGGAGGAACTTCAGCGCCGTCGGATGCGGTGGTGCTGTTTGACGGAACCAATCTCGATAGTTGGGTGAGTTCCAAGGATGGTAATTCCGCAGCACCCTGGACGGTGGCGGACGGGGCGTTTACGGTAGCCTCCAGAAAGGGAAGTATTCAGACCAAGCAAGATTTCGGAGATTTTCAGCTGCACATAGAATGGCGGGCGCCATCGGTAGTGAAGGGGAGCGGGCAGGGCCGGGGAAACAGCGGTATCTTCATGCAGGGTGTATATGAGCTTCAGGTATTGGACAGCTACGACAACAAAACCTATTCAAACGGGCAGGCAGGTTCCATTTACAAGCAAACCATGCCATTGGTCAACGCAAGCAAGGCGCCTGGTGAGTGGCAGGTATATGATGTGATATATACAGCGCCCCGTTTTAACAAGGATGGCCTCATGATCGTTCACCCGTATATTACGGTACTGCATAACGGTGTATTGATTCAAAATCACACGCAGATACAGGGAACAACTCCTTATGTCGGGCGGCCGACGATCACTCCTCACGGACGGGGTCCGATACTTTTACAGGATCATGGAGACCTGACTAGTTTCCGGAATGTCTGGATCAGGGAGTTGTAAAAATCACCATTGAAAAGGGTCAGGGGACAGGGATGTCCGTTGGCCTTTTTTATGCATGTGACGGCTGCCGGAATCCTTAAAATAGCTGACCACAGGTAAAAAAAAATCTCTGAAAAAAGAATCAGAGATTGCAAAACCGACCAGGGTGATTTAATGTGTCATTGGATCTTTTTGCTCTTCGAGATTGAAGAGATCATTGAGGACATCAATCAGTGTTTCAGCTTCGCCTCTTTTGCAGGCAGCTTTCAGCTGTAGTACAGGTAATTTGATGATTTTCTGCATCATGCTGGATGTGATCTTGTCCACAACAGCAATTTCGTCCTCCTTCATTCCCTTTACGAAACGGGACATCTCTTCTTTCCTTATATTCTCGAGGGCATTTTTCAGGCGTTGAATCGTCGGCGATACGGCCATTTCTTTGGACCAGTCGTTGAAGTCCTCCATCGCAGTATCAATAATCGTATTTACCTGAGGAATTGCCTCTATCCGGGCCTGCAATGCCCTGTCCGTTCTGGAACGAATGGCGTCGACGTTATACAAAACTACTCCAGGGACATCTTCTATCGAGGCATCTACACTGCGCGGCACAGACAGATCTATGAAGTATTTGAAAGTAAGCGCTCCGATGCCCCACATCATCTCTTTGGTAAAAAGCGGGGTGTCACGAGTAACCGAAGAAATAATTACATCTGCGCGGGCAATCTGATTTTCAAGATCTTCGATAGCCGCCACCTGAAATCCAAGGTTGGAGGCTATTCTCTCTGCCTTTGCAAAAGTTCTGTTCATCAGGGTGACATCCGCGTTTTTCAGTGCTGCAAGGTTTTTGCAGACGTCTGTACCGATTTCACCGAGTCCTACTACCAGAATTTTAGGGTTATTGGCCAGAGATTCGGCCAGCTCCACTGTGGCATAAGATACGGAAGCAGCACCATCTCTGAATGACGTTTCCTGAGCCACCCGCTTATTGGCAAAGAAGATGGTGTGCATTAGTCTGTGGAGATAGGGGCCCGCCATATTCAGGTCGGCAGACCACTGATAAGCAAATTTGATCTGATTAGGAATCTGCATATCTCCGATAACCTGAGAGTGCAGGCCTGTGGCTACTTCAAACAAATGACGTGCCGCCTGATTACCGGATGCAAGTATTTCAAAAAAGGCAATATAAGCCTGGGTGTCTGTGATACCTTTTCGAATGAGGAGTATCTTGATGAGATCCTCTGAAAGATCTTTCTCGGAATGATAATAAATTTCAGTCCTGTTACAGGTAGATACCACCAGCAGGTCTGATACCTCAAAAAATTCCTTCAGGTGTAACATCAGGTCTTTAGCCTCCTGCTCGTTAAGCGCTACCTGCTCACGGATGTGCAGGGGGGCATTGCGATGAGAAAGACTAATGGATCTGAACTGACTGTTAATCATTATTTCGAATTTATTCGGATGCAAAATTAGGCCTCTTTTTTAATTAAATAAAGCAGGTATATATCCTTGATTTTAATTTAGAAAGTGTATAAACTACCAAGGCTTTCTGCCACTGCAAATTCACATTTTTTCTCAGCGGAAAATATGATATTTGTTATATTTCAGGATGATTTCAAGCCGGGTTTGGGCCCGGATGTGATATTTTACGTTATTTAATGAGTTTTTTGTCAGTCCGCGACGGGCTACAAAATACAGGTTGTCCCCGGATCGTATGTAATGTAGCCTGCCAGTTTCATCTGATGCGGTGCCCGGGGAGATAGAGAACAATAAATTGACCGAAAGTGTCACAATGAGTGCTGCAGGAATGGATCATGTAACGGAGGAGAAAAAAAAATGGCGTGCTGAGTTCAAGGCGCGGTCGGTTCTGAATGGGATCAGGATACGGCGTTCTTTATTGGATACGTACGGACAGAAGAATCTTTATAAAATTGTTATCGCTTTCAATTTGATATTGGTCAGTATAGGGTCGTTGTTTTATACGGATAATCTGATCGACAAGCTGGAAGACCGCGAGCTGAGGCAGGTGAAGCTATATGCCGAGCTGTTGCGTATATTGGGAAGCAGTGATTCTAATGACGACTTTACGCTTATTTTTCAGTTGATTCAAGAGGCTAATAAAGTTTACGAAATACCGGCGATTTATGTGAACGAGTTTGGAATTCCCGAAATACACAATAATGTAATCGTTCCTGAGAAGCTGACCCTGGTGGAAAAGGATGAGTTGCTTTATTCCCAGCTGGAGAAAATGAAGCTTGAGCACAATCCGATCCCAGTGGATTTAGGCAACGAGAAGAGAGGGTATATTTATTACAGTAATTCTTTCCTGCTGACCCAACTCCGGTATTACCCCTATATCCAGCTTTCAATCATTTTCTTAATCGGGTTTCTGGCGTATCTCGCCTTCAGTTCATCGCGCAAGGCTGAGCAGAACCGTGTGTGGGTAGGTCTGGCGAAAGAGACAGCGCATCAGTTAGGTACTCCTTTGTCTTCGTTGATGGCCTGGATAGAGTATTTCAGATCGAACAATGAAGTGGATGCATCCATAACCGACGAGATGGAGAAAGACGTGCAGCGCCTTGAGATGATTACGACCCGGTTTTCGAATATTGGTTCCACGCCTGTGATGAGAGAGGAGGATCTGGCTTCTGTCATTATTAATTTTGTGGGGTACTTGTCCAGGCGTGTGTCTACCAAGGTAAAGATCACCATCAATAATGAGTTGGAAGATGGTCAGAAGGCGCTTATTAACAAAAATCTTTTTGAG
Source organism: uncultured Cytophagales bacterium (assembly GCA_964488435.1). GTDB lineage: Bacteria > Bacteroidota > Bacteroidia > Cytophagales > Spirosomataceae > JBEBSO01. Next base: position 4,535 of record CAZAVR010000296.1, read on the forward strand.
TGGGTGATTGAGAACGTATGCAAAAATGCCGTGGATGCGATGAGTGGAATTGGAGAAATTCGGATTGATATCAAAAAAGCCAGGTTGGCCGGAGAGATAAACATTGATATATCGGATACCGGAAAGGGTATCAATAAAGCTAATCTGCAAAAGGTGTTTAACCCGGGTTTCAGTACCAAGAAGAGAGGCTGGGGGCTGGGACTAACCCTGGCCAAGCGAATCATTGAAAATTACCATGAAGGCCGGCTTTTTGTTAAAAGCTCAGAATTGGGAAAAGGCACCATGTTCAGGATTGTTTTGAAAGGGGTACAGCGTTAATCCAGTGAGAGGCCTGTCTCTACTTACAGGTACAGGTAGTCTTTACTCAACGGTGTCGAAATGGTGTCCGTTTCTATTTCCTGGCTTTCTCTGAGCGCTCTATCCCTTATTTTGACTCTGAATTTAAGCGTAATTGGTGTATTTCTGGGATCTTTCTGAAAATGAAAGGTTGTAAATCCAAAGTCAAGTTTTCCTTTGATAGGTCCGGGTTTCCCGTCCGGTTTGAGAACAGGGAAGTAGGCGAATTTGTCTTCCGTCAGAGCCAGCTCCACTTCCGATTTGTCCGGTCTGACCATGAACGTACGGATTTTATAGTTCCCCCAATCAGAATACTGGATCTGACCTACACCTAAATCTCCGTCTCCGTCAGTAAAGTCTATGGTGAGAACAATGCTATCCTTATCTTGCTTTGATTGATAATCCTGAACTGTGTATTTAGTCAGGCTATTGAAAGCAATAGATGGCGTAAGGTCGTATTGAGGTATATCTATACACGAAGCCAGTAGCAGCGTGCTGATGAGTAGAATGATAAATGAATTTCTCATAGTGCTGAGGATAATCTGTGTTGAATTAATCCGGTTGATTCGAAACATCTGCCTCCTGATTGATTCACTTTCTCAGGATTAGGTTGTAAATTTAAAATTATTTTGATCAGAACAATTGAATTCCAGATAAGATTGAAAGTTTTTGGTTCCGGCACCTGGTTTGACGATCGGCAAAAGCTACTCAGAAAAATTCTTCAGGTAAGCCCAAAGGATTTCGACGAAGTGGCTATGGAGGTATTCAGATACCAGGCTGCTCATAATTCAGTTTAT
>CAZAVR010000297.1:0-560 GCA_964488435.1 uncultured Cytophagales bacterium
AGGCAGGAAAACTTATGATTAAACGCAACTCAGTTTTTCCGGGAATATGTTATGAGATCTTCATCAGGTCATTTTGTGACTCAAACGGGGATGGCATTGGAGATATAAGCGGGATCACCTCGAAACTGCCCTATCTGCATGATCTTGGGATTGAAGCCATTTGGCTTACACCATTTCATCCATCGCCAAGTTATCATAAATACGATGTTACCGATTACTACACGGTAGATCCTGAGTATGGTACGCTTGACGACTTCAGAAATCTGCTGACGGAAGCCCATCGCCTTGGAATGGCGGTTTACATGGATTTTGTAATGAGCCATACCAGCCTGGATCATCCGTGGTTTTTGGAAGCTGTAAAGGGTGAGGAAAATGATTTTAGAAGTTTTTATATCTGGCTGGATGCGTTTGAGATTGAGGAGAGGGGATTGGCTTTGAGAGAAACTTCCGAAGACACCGATGCGGTGAACCCCTGGCATGAATATCCCGGGGACAGACAGAAGTACTACGGTTTATTTAGTGCTTCCATGCCGGACCTGAACTATGACAGTGAGACGCTT
>CAZAVR010000297.1:570-5661 GCA_964488435.1 uncultured Cytophagales bacterium
GGCTATCTGAAATAGGGGTGGATGGATTCCGGTTGGATGCAGCGCGTCATATTTATCCGCACTGGCGTTCAGCAGAAAATACAACGTTCTGGCGGGACTATGGTCAAAAAATAGAGGCGGTCAAAGCCGGTACATACTCTGTAGGTGAAATATGGGCCAAAGCAGCGGAGGTGGCACCCTACCTTGGAGGGTTGACAGCAGCATTCAATTTTGAACTCAGTATAGCGCTACAGAATATCATGGTTACCGGACGTGACGATGGACTCGTCGAAAGGCTTCGCCACATATATGCTTTGTATCAGGAACATAATCCGGCATTCATTGATGCTACGATGCTCACCAATCATGACCAGGCAAGAATAGGTTCTGTCGCGGGAGGTGATATCCGCAAGATGAAGCTTGCCGCGGCTTTACTGTTAACACTACCCGGGCAACCCTTTATTTACTATGGTGAAGAAATCGGCATGATGGGCGAAAAGCCTGATCCTAACATAAGGGAACCCTTTCTCTGGTCTCATGTCAGCAATGATCCGCAAGTGACGGATTGGATAAGGCCGAAGTATTCCCGTATGAAACTGATACGTCCGCTGTCGCTGGCATGGACGGATCCGTCGTCGTTGGTGCGGCATTACCGAAGGCTGATCCGCGTGAGGCGGCATACCGGGGCACTGGGTGATATAAGAAATTACGATCTGTCGGCAGTAGATTTTTTCGATAATGAAGTGATCGCTTTTATCCGACGCGGAGATGAGGGTGCGGTGTTGGTCATACATAACCTTTCGTCACGAACAAAGGTCTTTGACCGGGATATGCTACCGGATGACTACGGAACCCAGCTTTTTTCAACTTACAAAAATCCCTGGGCAACAGACGGTAAGCTTTCAGTCCAGGCCTTCGGCTCCGTTATTCTGGCTTTCCGGTAGTCGAAAATAAGCAATCCATTGAGTAGAAAGCAGAACCGGACTACTTGTAGCAGGAAGAGTTGTGCGGGATGTTTTTCATCAAAAAGCCTGATCTCTATGAAATTTTACATAAGTATTTTAACCATTGGCCTGCTTGGCCTTTTATCTACCATGAGCGTAGCACAAAAACCGTTTCCCGTTTCAGGAAAAGTCCTTGTTGAAGATAAAAAATTTAACAGCCTGGTGGCTTCCGACGCTTCTGTAGAGGTATTGGCTTCGGGTTTTGTATGGTCCGAAGGGCCTGTCTGGGTGAAAGAGGGAGGATTCCTGATTTTTTCCGATGTTCCTCAGAATACTATTTTTCGCTGGCATGAAAAAGAGGGCTTGTCGCCATTTTTGAAGCCATCAGGGTATACCGGATTGGGGCCCTACAGTGCAGAGCCCGGAAGCAACGGACTTACGATCGATCATCTTGGACGGCTTATTGCCTGCGAGCATGGAGACCGTAGGGTGACGGCTATGCCTTTTCTGAATGGCGGAAAGATTACACTCGCTGATCGTTACCAGGGTAAGCGTTTCAATAGCCCCAACGATGTGGTGCAGCATCGTGGTAACAAAAGCTATTATTTTACGGATCCTCCGTACGGTTTGCCGGCTCAGGAAAAATGCCCCACGATGGAGCAGCCGTATTTTGGAGTATACAGGATTAGCCCTGAAGGAGAGGTGACTTTATTGATCAAGGACCTGATCCGCCCGAACGGACTTGCGTTTTCTCCGGATGGAAAGGTGCTTTATGTCGCCCAGTCGTACGAAGAGCGGCCGATATGGATGGCCTATCCTGTATTGGAAAACGGAAATCTTGGCGAGGGGAAGGTGCATTTCGACGCTGCGCCGCTTGTCAAATCCGGACTTAAAGGAATGCCCGACGGATTTAAACTGGATATCCATGGAAATCTCTGGGCAACCGGACCGGGAGGCGTTGTGGTGATTTCACCCGAGGGTAAATTGCTCGGTCGTATCGAAACCGGACACCTGGCGGCCAACTGTGCCTGGGGGGACGACGGCAGTACGCTTTATATTACTTCCCACCAATATCTATGCCGGATCAAAACTTTAACAAAAGGTGACGGTTGGTAGTTTGACAAATAGCTCGTTCTCTCGTACTTTTGTAAAGTGCCCGGTGTAGCGGCATTGTTTGAAGTGAGGAATGCTTGAAAATCGTCGTTTTGTAGTAATTGGAGTCTTTGTTTTCGTTGGACTCATCTTTGTTTTCCGGCTTTTCTATTTACAGGTATTGGACGATACCTACTCTATCAACTCGTCCAGTAATTCGATCAAGAGGATCATTGAGGTGCCCGTACGCGGTCAGATTTATGACCGTAACGGGAAACTGATTGTCTATAATTCTTCTGTCTACGATTTGGTCGTTACCCCTTATAAAGTCAAAATACCCGATACGCTTGCGCTTTGCAGGTTATTGGGCATGGAGAGAAATGAGTTTGACAGTCTCATGAATGCCGCCAGAGAATATTCCAGGGTGAAGCCTTATACTTTTTTGAGGCAGCTATCCAAAGAAGAATTCGCAAGCATCCAGGATGCCATGGTACCCTATCAGGGATTTGAGTTTACCAAGAGCACCGTAAGAACTTATGCATCGGCTTCTATGGCGAATGCGCTCGGCTATGTCAGTGAGATCAGTAAAGGCCAGCTTCAGGCGCAGACGGAGTCGTATTACAGACAGGGCGACTATATAGGGAAAAGTGGAATTGAGAGATTTTATGAGGAGCACCTTCGTGGAAAACGGGGCGTGAAATTTGTGATGCAGAATGCCAGCGGCGTGGTAAAGGGCTCGTGGAAGAACGGTGAGCTGGATACCGTAGCTGTAGCGGGCGAAAACCTGTATACCGGCATAGATCTGGATGTACAGCAATATGCGGACAGTTTGCTGGTAAATAAGGTGGGCAGTGTGGTGGCTATTGAGCCCAAAACCGGTCAGATCCTGGCTATGGCTTCAGGGCCGACTTATGATCCCCGGGATCTCACCAGCCGGAATCTTTCGAAGAATTACGTAAAACTGACAAAAAATCCATACAAACCCCTTGTAAATCGCGCGGTGATGGGAGCATACCGCCCAGGTTCGACCTTTAAACCACTTCAGGCGCTTATCGCTCTGGAAGAGGGTGTTATTACTCCTTCCAGCGGGTTTGGGCATGCAGGTTCACCTATAGGTTGTCATAATCACCCCGCCACCGGTTCGGTAGCTGCGGGGATTAAGTATTCTTGTAATCCCTACTTTTATTATGTCTTCAGACGTGCCATATACAGTGGAGAAGAAGGGGCCGGAAATACTTTTAAGGCTTCTGCCCACGGATTGGAGAAGTGGAGGGGCTTTGTGGGTAAATTTGGTTTCGGACAATTACTCGGGGTAGACCTTCCGAGCGAGAGCAGGGGATTGGTACCTGATGTGAAATACTTTGACAGGGTTTATGGCAAGCTGCAGTGGAAGTATTCCAATTTTGCATCGATGAGCATAGGTGAGGGTGAATTGACGGTGAATCCGCTCAAGGTGGCTAATCTGGCGGCAGCGATTGCCAACAAAGGTTATTACTATACACCTCATATCGTAGCAGGCATAGGGAACGCGAAAAAGCCATTGGAGCAATATACCGTCCGGCATGAAACCGGGATTTCTTCCAGGCACTTTGACGTGGTGATTGAGGGGATGACGGGGGCAGCCAATGGTGGAACAACACGAGCTTACGAACAAATTAAGGACATACTCGTAGCCGGTAAGACAGGCACCTCCCAGAACCGCAAAGGGAAAGACAGTGCGATTTACATGGCCATGGCTCCGGCAGAGGATCCTAAAATTGTTATCGCTGTTTTTGTAGAGTATGCAGGGTTCGGAGGAACGGCTGCGGCACCGATTGCTCATTTACTTATAGAGCGATATCTGAAACGCAAGACAGAGAACAAGGATCTTGAGAGGAGGATTCTGGGTACGAATTACCTCGGCAACGTCGTATTGCCAACCGTTCGGGCCCCGCAACCCAAGCCCGTAAATACGGCGCCAGAGTCGCTACGTAAAGTGAATAGCTCTGCCGTAGCGAAACGCAAATGGGCGGTGTCGTTTTAAGTGTCGGGCTAAGCATAAAAATCAACTGAATGGAGAAGAAGAAATACCTGTTGCAGAATCTGGATTGGATTGCCGTGATGATTTACGTATTGTGTATCATGATGGGCTGGTTCAATATATATGCTGCGATTTATAATCCGGATGTAACTGCCAGTATTTCAGATATGTCTCACAACGCAGGCAAACAGCTGACCTGGATTGCCAGCGCCGGGATTCTCATTATCCTGATTCTCGTCATTGATCATAAGTTTTACGAGACTTTTGCTTACATCATTTACGGCGCAGTTATTTTGGGATTGGTGGCAGTTTTATTTTTCGGTACCAATATTAACGGATCTCATTCCTGGTTTAAGATCGGATCATTTTCACTCCAGCCTGCGGAATTTGCCAAGTTGTCCACTGCACTTGCGCTTTCCAAGTACCTCAGCGATCCCACTATCAGCCTTACCCGTTCCTGGAAGGAATATCGTTATATAGCGCTCCTGATCGGACTGCCGGTGGTACTGATTCTTCTTTCCAATGAAACGGGCTCCAGCCTGGTCTTTGCCTCTTTTATGATTATGCTGTACCGGGAGGGGTTGCCGGGAAGTATTCTGGTGATGGGAATAGCGACGGTGGCGATTTTTGTACTCACGCTTTTTGTAAGTAAATGGATCGTCGTGGCTTGTATTGGCGTGTTGGGAATTGCTGTTTTTTTTCTCATGCCGAGAATGATCAGACGAAGGGGAGGGGGACTTGCGACTATCATCGTCAGCGGAGGGCTGATGCTGGTTACGCTGGGCGGAGATTTCTTTGTGAATGATGTTTTGCAGCCGCATCAGCGCCGGCGTATCAAAGTGTTGGTTAATCCTGAGTCGGATCCACGGGGCGACGGCTGGAGCGTGATACAGTCAAAAATAGCGATTGGTTCCGGAAGGATTTTCGGGAAAGGATTTCTTGATGGAACGCAGACAAAGTTTGATTTTGTGCCTGAGCAAAGCACGGATTTTATTTTCTGTACGGTGGGCGAGGAACATGGATTTCTCGGAACGACTATTGTTGTATTCCTGTTTC
>CAZAVR010000298.1:0-5567 GCA_964488435.1 uncultured Cytophagales bacterium
CATTTATTCTCAAGGAATTTGTCATCGCCTACATGAGCGGCTAGCGTAGCAATGGATTTCGGTAGGCGATAATTCTTTGAAAGTTTAATCTCCTTCAACTCGAATTTTTTCGCGATGTCGCTTGTTGACATGCCGTCAGGATATACCTGTTGCTCACTGTCACCATATAGCATCATCGATTTTCGTGACGCGGTCTGGCAAAGATTGATTTTATCTTCATTAAAGTCCTGTACTTCATCAACTACGATGTAATCCACTTCGTCACCATCCCATTTTTCGTAGTGGACAACTTGGTTTAGACTTATGCCGAGATCCTGGATTCCAGACTTGATAAAACCTTTTAATGCTTTTGTACGAACGACTAAAGTAAAGTCGGTGGGGTCCCCGCCGTCTGCAAGCAGGCTTATCCGGATATCATTGGCTCTATGTAGGGCAAGTATAGTTTTTCCGCTTCCGGCACATCCGGTAATAACGTAGCTTTCGGAAATGTCCAGCTCTCTTATTTCTCTTTGAAATTCATCCAGTTCACTGGGATCAATCAACCATTTTTCCTTTGCCATGTAATCACTATTTTATGACAGACACCAACGGAGGACTTAGAGAAGACCGAGGTCGTTAATTCTGATCGTCATTGCGGCTACGCTTACTTTAAATTTTTTAGCCAGCTCGTCAATAGTACCTTCGCTTCCTAAATCAAATTGCATTTTCTCAAACTCTTTCCACACTATAGATGTAGGCATCAATATCATGGAAGCGAACAAGTTGGCCTCCTGCTCCATAATTTTGTTTACCTCGGTATTTTTAGAATTTTGACTGCGGTAGATAAATTGCTGGTCTACAAAAAGGTGGGATTTTTCTTTGTGCAATTCATAGTGACCTAGTTCATGGGCGATAGTAAAGCGTTGCCTCACGGGACTGTCTATCTCGTTGTATGCGATGGTGCCTTTGCCATTTTCAATGGAAAGAAGCCCTGATACGTCGGGCCCTAGCTTATAAGCAACAACCTTCAAACCCCGCGCTATTGCTATTGCTTCGATATCTATCGGGAGAGTTGCCTGGGAACCGCTTCCGAGGATTTTACTCACCCTTGCATTAATTACCTTTCTATCCATTATTGTCTACTTTTTCTGATCAGACAGGAAGCTATGAACTGCGGACTGGGCCTCTTTTGGTAGAGAGGTTTGATCGAAAATTGCATTATCGAGAGCCGCGGAAACGTCGGTTTGCTGCCTCACATCGTTTTGGCGACCGTTTGGAATTAATTCAATAAAGTTGACTTCGAGGATATTGGCAATTTGTAGCAATTGGTGAATTGATGGGCGGTGTCTTCCTTTTTCAATATTCATCACCGACGTTCTTGTTAGATCAAGCTTGCCAGCCATCATTTCCTGGCTCATGCTCTTTCTGGTGCGCTCCATCTTTATAAGATCGCCCATTTCCTGATAAAACTCTATGACTCCTTTTATTTCCATGGATGTGATCGGTAGTGAAAGAATTTGGTCAAAGGTACAACAGTATAATAAATTTAGCAAGGTATGTTTTATAAAACTATACAATAAAAAAAAGTATTGAAAAAGTTTGCAATTTAAAATTTCCCTTTACCTTTGTGAGGCAGATAAGGTGTCTGACACTCATTCAAAAAGTATAGGAAGTTAAAATATTGTTTTTATGGCAAACTATCATGTTACACAGAAGAAAGGCCAGGACGGCTGGAATGTGAAAAAAGAAAATGCTGAAAGAGCTTCAGCAGTGGTTGGGACTCAGAAGGAGGCGGAGCTTCTCGCAAAGAGGTTTTCGGAAAACAGTGGTGGAGGTGAAGTAAGAATTCATCGGCCGAATGGAGGACCGATCAGGGATAGCGATACCGTTAAACCTGGAAATGATCCGTCGTCTATCCGTGATACCAAACATTAGTATACCGGTCATAAAAAAACCAGGCGAAATCACCTGGCTTGAATTCCACTAAGGTCATAGATGCCTTAAAATGGCACTCGTAGTATTGTTTTAGCACTTCAAAGCTACGGTCTTTATACGGAATAACCAAGCCCTGCGTGATTTGACCTATCGTTTGACCGGGACGATAGGCCTGGTGAAAGTGTATCGTAAAATTTTCATCTCATTAAAATCAATAACAACATGGCAAAAGATGCTAATGAAGGCGGGGCAGGGCCTTCCCATCCAAAAGTACCCTTAAAATTCGTGATCGAGGGAAAAGAGTATGAAACCTCGGAACAGTATTTGACCGGGGCCCAATTGAAGGGGCTCGCGGGTATCCCACTAGACACAGAGCTGTACTTATCAGTAATCAGGCCGTATAAGGATGAATTGATAGAAAATGAGAAGGCCGTTAATCTGGCACGGCCTGAAACCGAGTATTTTTTTGTAAGAAAGAAGTTGCATTTTTTCATCAACGGGCAACCTTTTACCTGGTATAAACAATTTATCCGGGGAATTCAGCTAAGAGAGCTTGGAGGGATCTCTCCCGAGGAAGTACTGTTCCTTGACATCAAAGAAGGCTGGCAAGACGATGAGATATTGGACGATGAAATTGTCGACCTCGCACGTCCCGGTAAAGAGCGATTTTTTTCTAAACAAAGAGTCGTAGAATACACTCTTATTGTCAACCTGGTGGAAAAAAAGTGGCATAAGGATTCGATATCTTTTGAAGAACTGGTTGAGCTTGCTTTTGGCACTTACGATCCCAACCCGAACAAAGGCTATACGGTAACCTACTCACGTGGCCGCGATCCCAAACCTGAGGGTACACTGGTAAAAGGCTCCTCTGTCAATGTCAAAAATAAAATGGTTTTCGATGTCACAGCAACTGATAAATCGTAGTCCAGACCTCAAACGCCTTCGGAATGAAGGTTATGAGATTGAAGTACGTGGTGGGTATCTACTCGTCCACCACGTACCCTATATAAATCCGGGGCGACAGCTTCAATTCGGATCTTTAGTGAGCAACCTGATACTCGCAGAACCCACGTTAACTGCTCGCCCTGACACACATGTCATCCATTTTATAGGTGAGGATCCATGTGATCAGAATGGTAATATTATTACAGCCATTCAACACGATCCAAACGGAAAGGCACTCGGTTCAGGAATTTATGTGAACCGGTCCTTCTCGAACAAACCAGCAAGCGGATATCCAGACTATTACCAAAAGGTGAAACGGTATGCGGAGATTATTTCAGCTCCTGCAAAATTTCTGGACGGCTCGGTCACCGAAAAAACATTTAACGTGATTCCTGACGTTGAAAATGTTTCCACATTCCAATACATAGACACCAACGCCAGCCGGGCAAATATTGAAGCGATTAACGATAAACTGCGCGGGCAGAAAGTGGCAATTATCGGGCTTGGTGGTACCGGTGCGTATATTTTAGATTTGGTTGCAAAGACACCTGTTTCGGAGATCCATCTTTACGATGGCGACACTTTCGACCCCCATAACGCATTTCGTTCCCCAGGTGCCGCATCTATGGATGAACTCGGTCAGCGGCATAGAAAGTCGGATTATTATCAAGAAAAATACTCCAAAATCCACAAATTCATTCATTCACACAGCTATTACGTAACTGTGGATAAAGTATCTGAGCTAGAAGAGATGTCGTTCGTTTTCGTGTGCGTGGATAGAAACAGCGTTCGCAAGATGATAACAGATTATTTGGTGGCGGCTGGAGTATGGTTTTCTGATGTGGGACTTGGAGTCATTTGTGTGGGTGATCAATTGACAGGCGCGCTCAGGGTAACCACTGCCACTCCTAAAAAAAATGACCACCTTCCATTGAGGATATTTGGGGCAGACATGGATGTAAATGACTATACCACTAATATTCAGATAGCCGAACTAAACTCCATTAATGCCGCGCTCGCGGTATTGAAATGGAAAAAGCTATTTGGGTTTTATGGTGATCTGGAAAATGAGTATCACAGCTCCTTCGCTATTACTACCTGCAAAATTCTCAATGAAGATGCTGCGTCATAAGTTCGTGGAATTAAGGCCCACGGTTTGGAAGAAGGAGTACTGTACATTTCAGTCGAGTATTGCTCAGCATTACACAAATGTGTATGTGGATGTGGGAATGAAGTGGTCACACCAATTTCGCCTACAGGCTGGCAGCTATCATTTGACGGGCGAACCGTCTCGCTCAGTCCGTCGATAGGAAACTGGAATTTTGATTGCAAGTCTCATTACTGGATCAGAAAAAATGAGGTTCATTTCGCGGAAACCTGGACAGACGAACAAATTCAGCTTGGTAGGCATAGAGATCAGCAATTGAAGAAGGACTTCTATGCTGATTTAGAGCATGAGAGTCGTCTTGAAGTCAATGATAAGGGCGAGGATGTGAAAGAAGGACCTGCGCGACTCACATTTTGGGGACGTATAATAAAAATCCTGTTCCGATTAAAGTTGAAGCGATAATCGGTATATAGTTGTACTTTTCGGACAAGGGTACGTTTTCCATGTGAAATAAATGAGGCTGCCTCATTTTGAGACGGCCTCTTCCAAAAGAAACAAATATTTAAAACCAGACAGAGTTCAAATTACACTCCCAAGAAAGCCCTAATAATTAGATATTTAATTGCAAGCCTATGAGGTGATGATGACGCAGCTCGCTATTGTTTATACTTATAGAAGATATTTTAAGATGCTTTTGTCACTTCCCCACCACCAAATGCTCCAACCCCGGATCATTCAGCATCCGTTCCATCTCCGACTCGATAATATCCTGTACCTCCTGCTTGATCTGCAGGTAGTTCCGATGTACCACCTCCGCATCCAACTTTCGGACAGGCTCAATATCCCTATACCCCTCCTGTTCCCGCTTGAGCCCCTCATGATCATTCACAATCTCAGAGTGAAAAGCCTTCAGCTCAATCTTACAATCAGGGTCATCTGCCACCATGCCCACAAACTCCCCAGAGCTGAGAGTCGCTATTTTGGAAGGCGGAATCGCCGATTCCAGCTGCTTGGAACGACTGATGGAAGTGTCACTGCTGTTGATAGACAGACTTTCCCGGTCCTGCATGATTTTTCCGAAACGATCTGACAGTTGCTTCGCCGTATCTCCCGTCACCTGCCCGGAAATGATATTCCCGGTGATGTTCATGATCACATCGGCCTGCTCGCGGCCATAGTCTTTCCGGAGCTGGCTGAAATCCTGGATCCCCAGGCAGGTAGCTACCTTGTTGCTACGCGCGGTAGCGATCAGGCTGTCCATGTTATTAAGGTAAATGGTAGGGAACTCATCGAAGATCAGACTGCATTTCTGCTTGTCCTTCTTATTGACCAGCTTCACTAGGCGGCTTACATAAAGCGATAGCACTGCCCCATAGATTTGTATCTTCTGAGGATTGTTTCCCATACAGACAATCTTGGGCTCCCCCGGATTATTGATATCCAGCGTAAAATCATTGCCGGAGAGCACATAGTAGAGCTGTGGGGAAGAAAGCCGGGCCATCGCTACTTTGGCTCCCGCGATCTGGCCTTCGAGCTGCGGCATTACATCATTCAGGTAGGCATTCACAAACGGATTGATCAATACTTCGATTTCCTTTTC
>CAZAVR010000299.1:0-5546 GCA_964488435.1 uncultured Cytophagales bacterium
GGTGGTTCGATACGAACTACACGCTGGGTATTGTCATATCGGGACTTCCTGTAGAGGAGTGGCTGTTTTTTTGGTGCATCCCCTTTGCTTGTGTTTTTACCTACTATTGTCTCGATAAGTTCTTTGATTTCAGCTGGGCGGCCACATTTAATAATCTGATCGTGTTTACAAGTTCCATTGTGCTTGTCGTGGTGGCTCTTCTGCATCATGATAAGGCCTACACCTTTGTTACTTCCCTTTTCACCTTATGTACTTTGCTTTATCTTCATTTCGTCGCCGGGAAGGAATGGATAGGGCAGGCGTCCGTTATTTTTTTTATATTGATGTTGGGTTTCTTTCCCGTTAACGGGGTGTTAACCGGAACAGGAATTGACTCCCCTGTTGTGAATTATAACGAGGGGGAGTTTCTGAGGCTACGCCTGCTGACCATTCCGATAGAAGACGCTGTTTACGGTTATAGTCAGTTTTTATTGAACATATATTTTTTTAAGATGTTTCAGAAGTCTGCATGATTGAATAGCTAATGTTTCTATCGTCAGTTGATTGCGGGATTATGATTTAAAGTTATGCTGCGCTGGTGAAACGGGGGGGTAATACAGGGTGAGGCCTGGAATGAAATTTTAGACAGGAGAGTTGGAGAATCGCACTTAGCAGGATGATTTGTATACACACCCGATGGGCGCGAGATAAAAAGAGCCTAAACTTTAATGAGTACATGGAAGAGCCTGACATATTTTTGAAGAATGGAGATGAATTCGGAGAAAATGGAGATTTAAAAGTGCAGTTGAAAAAACAACTCTATCATACTTTTTCCGTTTTTATCGTCAATGATTTGGGAGAGAGACTTGTGGAGATGAAAGCAGAGCAGAGGAATGAAGATACGTCCCTGCTGAAAGTTACTTATTCTCAAGGCGAAACGGGCCTTCCACAGTCAGAAAACAGGCAGGGTTATGAAGTAAAATCGAGTGCTGATCTTGCCTTTCTGTTTTCATTTATTTACAAAGTGGCCGTTGAGAACAAGTTGTTGGAAGAAGAGTATGAGCGTCTTTTTGTGGTTTATTCAAGCGGGAATCCTCTTTCCGATGACCGGTTCTCAGGCGATTTTAATTGGATTTCCCTGAAAGATATTCTGGCTAACGTAGAGTTGAATCCTGAGATTTATGCCTATTGGTTAAAAAATGCTGCGGATAAGGACAGCAGGAATACTCAAGGATGAACTGGCTTTTTAAGTATTCCTGATATTGTGGTTTGAAACCGGGCGTTCTGTTTTTCACAAAGCATTCAGCGGAAAACTGATCGTAAATAATGTTCCTATGCCCTCTTCCGATTGCACGTCGATCCTGCCGTGATGTGCATGTACGATAGAAAGTGACGAGGCCAGCCCTATGCCCATACCCGTTTTCTTCCCGGTAAAGTACGGTTCGAAAATTTTGGTCATAATGTCCTCACTGATGCCGATGCCATTGTCAGATATCTGTACTTCGGCGTCACTGTCGGAAACTTTGGTAGCAATACGCAGTACACCTGAATCTTCATCCATTGCTTCGATCGCGTTGTTGATCAGATTGAGGAACGCAAGTTGAAGGGAGGTGATGTCGAGCGGAATGATGATAGATTTATCTGCGTCTTTTCGAATGACTTTTATTTTTTTCAGTTTGATTCTGTCCTGAGCCATCGCCAGCGTTTCATCCAGTAATTTGGGGAGTGAATAGGGCGACAAAGGCATTTCTGTCGGTTTGGATGATTGCAGAAGTTGAGTGATCAGGTCGTTGATCCTGTTGCAATTTCTTTTGATGATTTCTACATAAAATTTCTGATCGTCATTTTCCAGTTCAGATTCTAATTGCTCTGCCGAAAGATTGACATTGGTTAAAGGATTTCGAACCTCGTGGGCGAGCATTCTGATGAGTCTTTCGGTCACCGACATTTTTTCGAGAAAGAGTCTTTCTCTTTCAGTTTGTTTACGTAAGGTGATGTCGTGGAGGCTTACCTGTATATAAGTGCTCTCAAAATGGGATTCCAGTGAGGCGGAAAGTATACAGAATCGTTTCCCGTTCCTGGCTGAGAGGAGCTTGACTTCCAGGTTTTGTATGTCTACTCCGTTACACACTTTGGCCCATAAAGCGTCCAGGTTCTTGTAATCCAGAAGAGAGGAGATAGGTTTAAGTTTGATTTGGTCCCTGTTGTAGCCAGTGAGTTCCTGCGCTGTTTTATTGGCGTCCAGTATGAGGCCGCCTGTGTCAGTTATAAACAGAAGATCGCCTGATTCTTCGAAGATCTGCCGGTATCTCCTCTCGCTATGGCGGAGCGCTTTAAGTGCAGCAGTTCTCTCCAATGCGTACCTGATGCTTCGCTCCAGAATACGTGGTTCTAATTCGCTCTTGATGAGGTAGTCGGCTGCGCCCAGGCGTAGGGTCTCAATGGCCGTCTTCTCGTCTCCCCTTCCCGTGAGTAAGATCACGGGTTCTTCGCAGTTGAGCTTATTGGCTTCTATCAATAGCTCTTTACCGGTATGTTCGCCCAGCAGAAAGTCAAAGAGATACAGGTTATGATTCGCTTTTTTTAAATGCGATACGGCCTCCTGATAGGTCGCACACCAGGTCAGTTGGATATTCCAGTTGACGAGTTGTTTCAGAAGGTCGTTGGTGAGGAGGTAATCATCTTCGTCATCGTCAACGAGCAGCACCTTTATAGTTTTGTCAGGCATATTGCGTTTTTTCTGATCTGGTTGCTTAGGATTAGACGGGTGTCCGGCTTACCGGAAGTTCAATTCTGATGGTTGTGCCTTCGCCGGGTTGGCTGAAAGCCTGGATGGTGCCTCCGTGTGCTGACACAATCAGCCTGGATATGGCCAGTCCCATACCTGCGCCCGGATATTCGGAACGCCCCCTTAGGCGTTGGAAAGGTTGAAATATCCGCTCTGCATTTTCTTTCTCAAACCCGATGCCCTTGTCGGCCAGGCAAATGACGACTGTTGAGGCGGACTGGTTTTCAGCTTTGGTCTCTTCAGGGTTTTCTGCATATATTTTTATTTCAGGCACGCCATCTTTTTCTGTAAATTTAAGTGAATTGGAAAGAAGATGGTGGAAAAGTTGTGACATTTGGGCAGGGGCTGCGTCTATGACGGGTAAAGTGTCCAGTTCGACCCTGGCTTGTTTCTGGGAGATTTCTCCCTTCATGCCCTCAATTACCGCGCTGAACACAACATGAAGGTCAGTTTTGACAAAATCGGGTAATTGTCTGGAAGCCCTGGAGTACATCAGCAATCCGTCCAGCATATCCTGCATTCTCCCCGTCGCGTTCATCATCCTGTTCAGATAAAGCCGTTGATCTTCTGAAAAGGAGCTGGTGTCGCGTCCCAGTCTTTCTCCGAAAGCGGCAATCTTTCGCAGGGGCTCCTGAAGATCATGTGAGGCTATGTAGACGAATTCGTCCAACTCTTTTCTCATTTTTTCGATGGCTTCGTTCTGGTCTTGTTGCAATGTCATCATATAGGTTCTGGATAGTCGGTGTTTAACTCGTGGGGCAGCTGTTTTGAAACCGGCACGCATCCTTACCGGACAGGTGAAAGAAGTCCTGTTGGTTGCTGACCAATATACAAACTAATTAAAACTACGTGCCAGCTCACCGATGAATTCTTCTGAACATGGCACATTTTAGTGGTTCATGTTGGAAAGCGTTGCTTTATTTTGTTGAAATAGATAGGTTGTCTGAAATTTCTGTAAAATTACACATACAAAAAGTTGGATATTTTGTCGACATTTTACTTTATTTGTAGGATCATTTTTTGTGAATTAATTTATAAATAATAGGAATGAAAGGCCGGGGCGTGCCCACTGTTCAGGAATTGGCGTATATTTTTTAAAATTACTTTGGTTCGGCTGAAAACAATCCCCCATTCAATGGCAATATTCTAATTGAACTTATTCAAGAATATGAACTTTGGGCTTTTAATTTATATTTTTTTATGAATATCTTTACAATTGTAAAAATGACCCTTTATACCTAACCTACCTTATCTAAACCCCTTGTAATGGCACTCATTCGTTATAAACATGAGGAAGAACTTGCCTTCTGGAACAATTTCAGAAGAGGAGATGAAAGCGCTTACGCCAGTCTTTATCAGTCCTACGTTCACATTCTGTATCAGTATTGTTCGCAGTTTACGATTGACAAACCACTGATAAAGGATTGCATTCATGATCTGTTTGTAGAGTTATGGAAAAACCGGTCGACCATTGGTGACACCACTTCGGTGCGGTTTTACCTGATGGCTTCTATCAAGCGAAAACTGGTTCGTCATCTGAATACCCAACAGAAGAACACGAGCAATGAGGAGATCCCGGTGGAATACTGGCAGATCAATACTGCTTCTCATGAAAGCCTTATTATTTCTGAGGAGGAATGTGAATCGACGAACCGGCACCTGAGCAGCGCTCTGAGCAAGCTTCCACGTCGTCAGCGGGAGGCGATTTACCTGAAGTTTTACATGAATATGAATAACCATGAGATCGCTGATCTGATGAAGATCAATATCCAGTCGGTTTATAATCTGGTCTTCGGAGCGTTGACCAATATGAAGAAGATCATGACGTTGGAGCGATTGACAATTTAATGGCTGGTGTCGACACCAGCCATTAAACATCGACACCAGCCATTAAACCAAAAAAGCGGCTGCAGGTTTCCTGCAGCCGCTTTTTTGGTTATAATATTTTACTTCGCGGGTGGAAGTTGCGGTGCGGCCGGCGCTGCCTCACCTTTGGAGAAGCTGACCAGTTCAATATCGAACAACAGCACGGAGTGGGGTGGTATACCCTGAGTTCCCTGAGCGCCGTAAGCAAGTGCTGAAGGAAGCAAAACCTGTCTTTTCTCTCCTTTTTTCATGCTCATAACGGTTTCATCCCATCCCGGAATAACCATGCCTACACCGATTTTAAACTGGATAGGTTTTTCTGCTTTCTTAGATGAATCAAACACTTTACCGTCCAGGAGTTTTCCTTCATAATGAACGTCAACCTGATCTCCTGCTTTAGGTGTTGCACCGGTTCCTTCTTTCTGAACCACATAGTAAATGCCTGATTCCGTCTTTTGCGCGTTTAGTTTATTCTTTGTTATGTATTCCTGGATGGTTTTGTCATCCACGGATTTTTGGGTAACCATTTCCTGTTCCTGACTTTTCTGGAAGTCTTCCGGTGTCTGAAGGTTAAGAATCTTTACCTTAAAGATAAGCTCTGAGCCTTTCTTGATAAACGGAGGCATAGGCTGCATCATTTTAGCAAACAAGGTATCCGCGTTTACATAGAATGTAGCACTGTCTCCTTTGGATAGGGTAAGAAGTCCTTCTTCAAAACTTGCTTTGAAAGGAGGCTCCTGCAACACAAACTTGATCGGGCTTTTCTCTGTATAAGTGTCCCGCAACACGGAGTCCGCAGACTTCAGTACCAGGTTGAACGAAACCACATCGCCGATCTTAGCCTTCGCAGCCTTGTCGTCATGTTCGTGTATCTGGTATTTTAGGCCTGTTTCCGAAACTTTGGTGCGGTATT
>CAZAVR010000300.1:0-5545 GCA_964488435.1 uncultured Cytophagales bacterium
CTGCACGACAAATCAACAAGGGACATTCAGATGCCCCGCCAGCAAGTAAATCATCTGAAACTCATCAGCAACAACAATTGGTCCGTCTCTCATCATCTGATCCAACTGAAACTCGGATTTCAACGAAATTTCAGACAGGAGTTCAGTCCTTACGTAAGTCATGGGCACATGCCCTCAGTTTACCCGGACCATCTCCCTTCCTCATCTGACCTGGAGCGTCTCTTCGAAAAACATGCATTTACAGCAGGTATCAGCGATCAATTGATCAAGGGAAAACATACCATCCACTTTGGAGTTTCGGCCGATTACCAGTACAATCGCATCAATGGCTGGAGTTTCCTTGTTCCATCTTTCCGTCAACAGACCTTTGGCGCCTTCGTTCATGAAGAGTTTCGACTCAACCAACGAACAACCTTACACGGCGCATTAAGGCTGGAAAGCCATCGGCTTGAAACAGAGAGATACAGAGACTGGTTCCTGTCACCGTCAGGTGAATCTTCATCAGGTGTTAGTGAGTACCTTGCGCGCGCAAGCGCCCTTGTCAGGAATTTCAGTAGCCTGGTATGGCTTGCAGGGTTGAATTTCACAAAAGACAGAGTCCATCTGAAAGCAAGCGTAGGGAAGAGTTTTCGGGTTCCCATCGCCAAAGAACTCGCTGCCAATGGTGTCAACTACCATTACTTCAGCTACGAGGTTGGAAATCCTTCTATAGCACCTGAGCAATCCTATCAGACAGATATTTCCGTTGGATGGAAAAACGAAGCCACCTCATTTCAAATCAGTCCGTTTTACAATTACTTTCCGAACTACATATACCTGAATCCAACCTCCGGACATGACTACAACTATGGAGCAGGCAACCAGGTATTCAGATATGCGCAGAGCAGGGTAATCAGATTTGGAGGAGAGGTCCGGGTTGCTCACCACATTCGCAGTGATCTGGAAATAGGAGCTGCAGGAGAATATCTCTATAACCGTCAGATTTCCGGTGACAAAAAAGGATACACACTTCCCTTTTCTCCTCCGCCTACCCTGCTTACCTCACTGACCTATAAACCGGCTTCACCCGATACAAAGATCAAAAACACCTACTTATCGATCGATTATCTTCTGGCTGCACCCCAAAACCGTATTGTACCGCCGGAAAGAAAAACACCAGGCTATGCATTGATCCATTTTCAGTCGGGAACGTGTCTCTCTCTCTTCGGCCAGTCATTCGATATCAGTTTTCAGATACAAAATCTCCTGAATACAAAATACATGAACCACACAAGCTTTTACAGGTTGATCCAGCTCCCGGAAACTGGGCGAAACCTGGTCCTGGGTTTAAAGATGCCACTTAGCATCATCAAACAGTAAATCAGAACAAATCCCATTATGATACACTACAAAAAAATATCCAGTATCTGGATAGTGGCTTTTTTCGGCCTTTTTCAGAGCTGCACAAAAGATCCGACACCTGAACTGCCAAGGATTACCAATATTGAAATCGGGACGTTGAACAATAAAAAAGGAATCAAAGGGCGTGATTTTCACTTCAACGCAGATGTACATGCCGACGGAAAGATAGACTATATAGAAGTCAAAATCCTCCAGAAGACAGAAGCGACTTCGGCAAAAGCATGGAATCTTACCATCAGATGGGATCAGTACAAGGGATTGAAAAACACCAACGTACACGAGCATTTTCTGATTCCATCCGATGCTACCGAGGGGAACTACGACTTCGTTTTCAGTGTGAGGGATCAGAAAGGAGCGCAGGAAGTAAAGGAAGATTTCACCATCATATCCGTACAACCGGGCGGGTAAACGACAACCGCCTGTCCTGGTCACAGCCTTTCCCTATGAATACACCATGCCTTCTAAACGATAGTCAAAATGAATAATATGAAAAATCCGACACGAATCTTATTGACCCTTGCGGTTTCCCTACTGCTGAATGCCTGCAAAGACAACACAAAGGAACTGGACACCATTTACCCTGAAATTAACATGAGCGCCGCTACCGCCTTTCCAAAACAATGCAGCGAGGTACGGAGAGGTGAAAAATTTGCTTTTCGCGCTACACTCTCAGACAATGTCCGTTTAGGCTCAGTGAGCGTGGATATTCATCACAATTTCGATGGACACTCGCATAGCACTGAGGTAAACGGATGCAGTCTGGATCCGGTAAAACAGCCTGTAAATCCATTCGTACTTATCCGAAGTTATCCTATTCCAGACGGGCTGAAAACGTTCATGATTGAAGAAGCAATCGACGTACCGGAACAAATACAGACCGGCGACTACCACTTTCTGATCAGGCTTACCGACCATGAAGGCTGGCAAACCATAAAAGGACTAAGCATCAGGATTATTTAGCCAGTAAGAATTTTTCAAATCCATTTATCATCCAAATTCAATTCAATGAAAAAACAATTAAAGAACCTCACCTCCCTTTTCCTGGGCGTACTCATTGTGTCTGCTGTCTCATGTAAAAAAGATGAAGAAGATGTTAAGATCAAGGAAGGAATCAAAGAAGCCCAACTCATTTTCACTGAAGTGAACGGCGAAGCCCATGGAGATCATTTCCATGGACTCGCTGAGAAAGATGGAGGAGATTCGTTCACGGTTAAGTTCAATGATTCCGGCGATGCCACATCCGGCGGCCATCTGCACCTCGAAGCTGATGCCGTTTATAAGCTTGAGTTAAAGGCCTGGGATTACACAGGCAAGGAAGTTCAAAACGACTATATAGCCAGCAAAAGTGTGGCCGATAATTTTAAGGCCTTTCTCGTCGGAGGTGACTTTAAATTGAACACACAAACCACCGATGAAAGCGGTGCTGTCTTTCAAACAAGGGAGCTGACCTATGGTGACGGAAGTGCTGTCACCGGAAAATATGAGACCACAGGCATAACCAGCTATCTGACGTTAGGACACTCCAATGAAAAGCCGACCGTTCAGGTCCGCTATATTCTTAGAAAACTGGACGCCGGCGTCAAAGGAAAAATAGAGCGTACGGACTGGAACGATAAAAACTACGCTGCACGTTTCGCCGGTAAAAACGAACTGGAACTCAAGTTTGAAATACATGCGGAAAGCGGGCATCAGCATTGAATATCCGCACTATCGAAAGAAACATACCTCAAAATGCAAAACAAAATATTATTCTGATATCAAAATAAATTCAGACTAAAACAGACTATATACTCACTAATAATCCAAAATAAAATCAATTTTCACACTATAATATGACATAAACAAAATTATATTCCGTTTCAAGAAGAAAAAGTGGCTGTCCAATATAGGGCAGCCACTTCCAAAATCTTATATCAAAAAAAAGGATAAAATCTCAGTTGATCGTTTTCGATAGCTTTGTACGCCTCACTTCCCTTGAACGATTGTAGTAATCATGCATATTTTCAATCTCGAATTCCTTAAGAACGCTGTCGACGTTTAATGAGGGATCGTTGCAACTCAACAATACAGGCCCGAGGTTTCCAGGATCTTTGATAGAAATCTTGCTACCGTACTTTTTCTTCACTGCAGCAAGCTTTCCCTCGTTATATCCCAAATGAACCAGCCTGGCATTCAGGTTAATATCCGCCACGGCAAAATTATTGTAATTGCTGGTTGTAGCCACAACTTCTCCAAGCGGGTCACGAACCTGCGAAAAAGTCCCGCGTCCGCTGATGGCGCCAATAAAATAAGACCGGCAGGCATAAGCCCAGTTGTTCTGCATGTGCCCGCCGTGATACATGGACGGAAATAAGAGAATATCAGGTGACTGCGCTGCGAACTTGTTTCTCAGCTCTTCGAAGTTCAGATCAAAGCAGATCGCCAGGCCTACTTTTCCGAAATCAGTTTCAAAAACGGGGGCTTCGGTACCTGCAATAATACCTGACTCAAGTTCTCCGATAGTAGGGAAATTTTTATAGTACTCTCCCACGGTATTTCCGTTTCTATCCAGCAGAACAGCCGCATTTCTGAGCAGGCCGGCTTTGTCGAAAATGAGTGTACCGTAGGCAATGTAGCATTGGTTTTTCCTGGCAATTTCACCTAGAAACTCACGCGATTTATCACCCCTGAAGCGGGCAAATTCTTCCTGGGTTTTGGAATTAAAACCACTGGGCACGTCGAAAAATTCGGGAAGAAGAATCAAATCCGGCTTATCCGGCAGTACCTGGTTGATTTGAGACTTCCAGAACGAGCTGATCTCCTGACCGACTTTTTCCATATCCTTCCGGTTAGAAAAGGATGGTGCCGAAGCTCCGATCGTGGCCACTTTTACGAGACCTCTTTTGGCTTGCCCGTTCACAGTCACTTCTCCCAGAAAAAATACGGCGAACAATCCCATCAGGAAACTTCTCACCGAAAACAAACAAAGATCTCTTTTATTCATGGTAATAAGATGGTTAATGGCCGACTTGGGTCACCCGATAAATCATTTATTGCTTTACTACAATCGATCATCCGTTACGTAAGAAAGCCGGGCGATTCGCCACAGGCAGTCTGTTGAGGCAAGGTCTGATGATATTTGCTGCATTTCCTGCCAGAATTCTTTTCTTTGCTTCAACCGGTATATCTGCGAAAACAACCCAACCCAACTGCTGCCGCGGATCTCTCATCGGAAGATCACTACCATAAACAACGCGATCAGCGCCCGCGCCGTTCACCAGATGCTCTATAATACCGCCGGTGACGGAAGTGTAAGTGATTTCCGTGAACACGTTTTTGTATTTTTTTGTAAGCGCTATAGCCATATCTGCCAGTTTATAAGCACTACCCGTGTGGGCGACCACCCATCGGACGTTCGGATATTTGGCTGCCAGGGCATCCACTTCCTGAAGGTCACTTCTGGAATTATGTATGAGCGCATAAAAGTTGTTGGCATTGCCGTATTCCCACCACACATCGTAGGACTTATCGTGATACTCTACACCAAAAAAAGGATAGGGTTTCATACCGATAAAACGCGGATCCGAATACACCTTCTTAATCTGGCTGGTCATCTCCTGCTGGTTGTAATGGGTAGGGTCAAAGGTTGCCAGACCCCAATACCCTCCCGGCGATAAATCGAGGGCTTTCCTCGTGGTTTCGTTACCGGCCTCGGACACAAAACTCTGTATACCGTTCCAGCTCATCAATCCACCTCCCTGATAACCGATCTTGCTCACCGCACCGAACACCCCTTTAGGATCTCCGTTATACATACGGAAGTGCCTGCCTACCCCATATACGCCCGGGTCCAGCATGTGCATGTGCATGTCGAGAACAGGTGTTGGTGGTGCCAATCCCTTTCTC
Source organism: uncultured Cytophagales bacterium (assembly GCA_964488435.1). Taxonomy (GTDB): domain Bacteria; phylum Bacteroidota; class Bacteroidia; order Cytophagales; family Spirosomataceae; genus JBEBSO01. The sequence continues at coordinate 5,287 of CAZAVR010000300.1, forward strand.
ACTGCTCCCATTAACACATCTTCATCTGTATTTTCCACCGATTTGGGCTTGTCCTTCAATCTTAGCAACCGCATCAGGTTTCCGCCGGCAATTTTCTGCTTCACAGCAGGATCTAACCGGGCAAGATCCACAAATGTACGGTGCGCGCCGAGGGACATAGCCGGGGCATTGGAACCAAAAAGTATTTGATTTTCAAGACCTTTCCCAGCAAAATACTCCAGACCTTCGTTGATTTGAAAGGTATCAAAAATAATATGCA
>CAZAVR010000301.1:0-5501 GCA_964488435.1 uncultured Cytophagales bacterium
CAATAGGATGTACAACCTGAAAATATTCATTTTAAATTCTGGTTTGTTAAGGTGGTTAGATAGCCAGTTGTAACCCGGCAACAAAAGATCTCAATGGGGGCAATACCGTGCCCTGGTTTTCAGGATCCAATCCCCTGTATTTTGTCCATGTCCAGGCATTTTGCACCTGGATGAATGCACGCGTTTTCTTGAGAATTGCTCCCTTCGGCGGTAAATGATATTGTAGGGAAACATTCTTCAGCCGAAGGAAGGAAGCATCCCCGATGAGATTGTCTCCGTAGTTACGCATATTGTTGAAAGCCCCATCTGCACTCGTACCGGACGTTGCCGTGAATTTTTGGATTGACGTGATGTCGCCGGGAGATTGCCATCTGTCCAGTACCCAAACGGGCTGATTGCCTCTGCTGTTGGTGAAAAAACTTCCCGGTGCTGCAAAGCTGGAGTAATTGAGGTAGTTCCAGCCTGTTTGTTTAACGACCTGTACAAAAAGATCAAGTTCCCAACGCTTATACGACAAATGATTGTTGATTCCTCCGAACAGATCCTGCGCTACACGCTTTGAAAATTTCCTGTCATTGGCGGCGGTAAGCCTTCCGTCCTTGTCCAGATCTTCAAATGTATAAACACCCGATTCCGGGTCTATTCCGGTATATGCATATCTTTTTCGGATAGAAAGCGGACTTCCTACAGCATAGGTATTCGCGTAGGAGGATCCTTCGATGCCGGGGTAGGATACGAGCTTGTTCCTTGGGGTCGTGAAGTTCACCGAGACATCCCATTTTAAGCGGCTTTTTTTCAAGGGAGAGCTTCTCAGTTCAAACTCAACTCCTGAGTTCTGGACCAGAGCGGGAAGGTTGTTCTGGATGCTGGCTTGTCCGGTGACGACCGACAGCGGATAGCCGACGAGTTGGCTGGAGCTTCTGTTTCTGAACCAGCTCAGCTGCGTGGTGATCGCGTCGTTGAGAAAGCCGAGCTCTATTCCGGCTTCCAGCTTGCGGTTGGATTCCCAGGAATAGTCCGCGTTAGGGATGCGTGTGACGAGCAAACCAGGGAGGTCATTGTAAGGATTGGTGGTGGTAGAATAGGAGTTCAGGTATCCATAGTCAGGGATCTGGTCGCTGCCAGTGATGCCGTAGCTCGCTTTTAGTTTTCCGAAACTAACAAAGGGCAGCAGGGATTTGATTGCATTTTCTTCGTGGAATAACCACGCTCCCCCTACGGCACCAAAGTTGGCCACTCTCTTATCCGGTCCGAACCGGGAAGACCCGTCTCTTCTTACGGTAAGGTTCAATATGTAGCGTTCCTGCAGGTTAAAATTGACTCTGCTGTAGAATGCGGCGTAGCGGTAGAGCGAATTGCTGTGGTTTTGTATAGCTAACGTAGGAGCGGCCTGGAGATTCTGGAGCAAAGCGTCGCTGGTATAACCCCGGCCGGACACCGATAGGGTTTCTCTGACGTTTTGCTGCAAAGTTCCGCCAACCAGTACGGCCAGCGTCTTGCCGGGAAGTGCGAGGTCGTAATTGATCTGAGGTTCGGTGATCCAGGTTACAATAGAGCCCATGCCCTGATTGATGGTTCCGGTAGCAATGGCAGACGACGGGGTAACGGAAGATGCGGGAATAGTGGCTTTTTCCTCGAAGTCCATGTGCGTGTAGCCGGATACAAGTCGCAGCGTGATATTTTTCATCACCTTGTAGGACAGCGTGTTATTCGCGATCAGATTTTTAGTTCGGTTGTTATAGGTTCTCTTTACATAGAGATATGGGTTGGTCCATGTCAGGCTCGCCCAGTTAAGTTTGCCGTCGCTCGTGAACGGATCCGGGGCATTGGGAGGAAGGGAAAGCGCGAAGCCTGTGAGATCAAAGGGCAGCAGATTGTTGGTGCCGTAGCTGAACTGAACCGACGAATTCATTGAAAATTTGCGGTCGGCGGACAAATGATTTACGTTGAATAAAGCGGATAGCCGGTTGTTTGCGAAATCCCCCGGAAATACGGTGGTCTGACGGGAATAGCCGGATCTCAGAGAGAATTTGGTATAAGAATTGCCGCCTGTCAGCGCTATGTTCAGGTTTTCATTGCGGGCTTTTCCGCCGATCAGTTTCTTTTGCCAGTCCGTTTCCCTGTCCTGCTCCCAAATCAGCAGGTCGGCAGCCCGGCTTCCTGATGGAGCGACTTTGTCATTTTCATAGCCCTCTCTGCGCATGGCGAGATACTGGGCTGTATTCATCAGCGGCATCCTCCTGGCGACTTCCGAAAACCCATATACGTAGGATACATCTACGCCGGTTTTATCCGTTTTTCCTTTTTTTGTGGTGATGAGAATGACGCCGTTGGCACCGCGCGATCCGTAAATGGAAGTGGCATCCGCGTCTTTAAGTACTTCAATGCTCTCAATGTCTGAAGGGCTAATCGCGTCGAGGGGGCTTTGTCCGTTCAAAATCGAGGAGCCGATTTGTCCGTAAGCAAGACTTGTCGAAGTAAAAGGTACACCATCCACAATGTACAGCGGATCGTTTCCGTCTGTGCGAAGACTATTCCTTCCGCGTATCTGTATACTGAAGCCGCCTCCGGGTACGCCGGTATTCTGCACTATTTCCACGCCCGGCATTCTTCCGATGAGTGCAGCCATCACATTATTTACGGGTTGTTTTTCAATGACTTCCGCATTTATTTTGCTGATATTTCCGGTGCTGAATTTTTTGGTACTTTCCCAGTAACCTGTCGATACGATCACTTCCTGCAGAAGAGACTGATCAGGTAAAAGTAAAATGATAAGTTCCTTTCTCAGGGGGAGATTCAGGAGTGTGTCCAGCGTTTGGTAGCCGATGAAAGATATCCGGAGGTTTACTTTGTCTTCGGAAACATTCAGGTTGAAAGTGCCGGACGAATTGGTGGTGGTACCTTTATTGGATCCCCTGACCTGAACGGAAGCGCCGGGAAGGGGTTCTCCTGTTTTATCAGTGACCACATTTCCCGAAACAACATATCCTGTCTGTTGCGCAGGAATATCGTTTGCGAATAGCAATAGTGTGAGGGACAGCACGGACAAGGTTGAAAGTGCCCGCATTTTGACTTTAATCATGTAAATTTGTTTCATATTCCAGAAGTTCAAGGATGAAAGTATAGTTGGGCGGTTTTTGCCAAAGCAGGCCTGGTACGGGTCTCAGGCGATGACTTATTCATTTTAGCCGGATGTTTTGGTTTAACTGGCGATCGGGTATGGCTGTGACAGATCATGAAAAGGGTTTAAGTGATTTTTTGAAAAAAGGTTGGGTTTAGGATATAGTTTTCCTGTGCGCTTCTGAGTAAGAGGCGCCAGTTTATTACCGGGCATTAACGCGGACTACTGCGGTTTGCGCAGTATCAATTGGAAGATGTTGTTCAGGTAAGCGTTCATGATTGTATAGTTTGTGATTAAGAGATGATGAAATTTAACACCAGGGAGACGGATTCGACATTTTGAAGGAAGCTTTCTACTCATTCACTACGGCCGGCCAGATGCCGGTGTCTTCGGGCGTCCTATGTTTTTGACGAAAGTATATCCGCTGAACTCGTGTTCGGGTCAAATGTATAACAAATCCCAATTAAATGCAAAATTAAATTCAACATTATGTGAAATTATATTATACATTTTTAAAATGCTGCTGACTTCAATAAGGGGAATATTTGTGCATGGTTCATTTGGGGAGTAAAATAAAGGAGCAGGCAAAGTCCATGGGCATAGGTGCTACTAAATTCGGGGAGTATCTGAATAGGTCGAGGGAGAATGTCTATGACCTGTATGAACGGGAGTCGGTCGATACAGGCCTTCTGCTGGCCTGCTGCAAAATTCTGAACCATGATTTCTTCCAGTACTTGTATGAAGAAGAACCTCTTGAGACTTTCCGTCAGCTTGAAATAGCCAGGCGGACTGAAGAGATGGATGCATTAAACAGGGAAATCAACCATCTGCATTGCCTCCTTAAAAAGAATGAAGAACTGCTCGAACTTCAACGAAAATATATCTCAGAACTTGAGGCAAAGCAAACGCCTTCTCCTTAGCTTATTCCGGCGGATCTGCTTCCCGGACATTTATGCCGGATCATTCATTTCACCATTTTTCTGACCTTAGTTCTGAAATCCGGATAGCGTTTCATTGTGGATTTATCACGTGTTCCAAAGCGAAGCAGCTTTTTTTTAAAACGTAAGCAGGGGTGATGCCGTAAACAAGGGGATTTTTTATAGATTTGCCTTTAGTTTGTAATTAATACAAATAAAATCAGCAACTCGATAAGTCTTTTAGTATGAAAAAAATCTTCCTGACAGCACTGTTGTTTTCAACATTTTGTGTAAACGCTCAGCAGGGCAACTCTTTATTGAACGCAGACTTCTGGAAAGCCAACCCTGCCCTTGAAGCAGTAAAAGCGGAAATAGCAAAGGGCAATAGCCCCTCTCAATCCAACGCGGCTTCTTATGATCCCACCACTTTAGCGATAGTTAACAAGGCATCTAATGATGTGATTAAGTTTATGATCGGTCAGAAGGGCAATGGTGTTGCTAAAAAGACACATCATAGCCGTATTTATTTGCATTGGGCCGCCGCAGGCGGAAACCTGGATCTGGTCAACTATTTGATTGCCCAGGGATCGGATGTGCACTATCATGATAGCCACGGGGACGCGGTCACCGCCTATGCTGCGTTAACCGGAAATAAAAATACTGCTGTTTACGACGCGCTTTTCAAAGCCGGGGTAAATCCTAAGCACAAATATGAAAACGGCTCTACTTTGCTGATGCTGGGTATTGCCTCTGACAATGACCTTGTGCTGACGGATTATTTTATCTCAAAAGGTATGTCTCTTTCAGATAAAGATGAGCACGGACGGACCGCGGCAGACTATGCCGCCCGACTGGGTAACAAAGAATTGATCGGGAAGCTGATTCAGCGGGGCGTAAAACCAACCGGGAATGCCTTGTTTTTTGCAACACAGGGTTCCCGCCAGACGGTGAATGGTCTGGATACTTATAAATATCTGGTGGAAACACTGAATCTTGATCCCAAAACGATCAATAAGGACGGGGCGACAGTACTGCATGTGCTGGTCCGCAGACCTAACCCCGAAGTGATTAGCTATTTTCTGACCAAGGGTGTGGACGTCAACAAAGCTGACCATGAAGGTAATACGCCGCTTATCATCGCGGCATCGGGAAGAGATGTACAGGTGGTGCAGACTTTGCTGTCGAAAGCAAAGGACATCAATACTGTGAACGAAAAAGGAGAGTCGGCCTTGACAAAGGCAGTCGCTATGGGCTCTGCTGAAGTAACAGGCCTTCTTCTCAAGAGCGGTGCCGATGTCAAAGTGGTTAACAAGGACGGAAATAATCTCGCGTTTTACTGGTTTGACTCGTATCGTGACGTTAGACCGGGCGGCCCGGTGTCTGGCGGACCTAATGCCGGTTCAGCAGGTCAGGGCAATGATTTTGAGAATAAGCTAATTGCATTGAAGGGCAGCGGTCTTGAT
>CAZAVR010000302.1:0-484 GCA_964488435.1 uncultured Cytophagales bacterium
CTCCGGCATTGAGATCGGAATCCTTAACAGTGTTGGCAATAATCACTTGCTGTCCTATCCATTGGTTTTCTGAAAGCACAGACCTGAGTGTATTTCTCACCACATCCCCGTTCAGGCCGGCAAATACATGGATACCGGCCACAGGAGCAAAATCCAGATTAAAAACCGGAAATGCCTTGGTTCTGTTTATATCCAGGCGCTTGTCTGTTTCATTCACAGCATTGATCCCCACCGTCACAAAAAAGTTATTTCCCGCATATTTAAAAGCAGGTTTTACTCTGAACAGGTTCCGGGTACTGCTTTCAGCGTCTACCAGCTGGGATACATAGGCATCCGCTTCGAAAAGTGCAAAGAAATTCTCCGTCACAGGCAGGGAGGTAGCCAGATTGGTAGCCCAGTCAATCTCAGAAGCACTGTAACGGTCCTTAATACTCTTCAGTGAGGTAACCAGTGAATAATCTATAGTTGTACTCGGATCTGTATT
>CAZAVR010000302.1:494-5501 GCA_964488435.1 uncultured Cytophagales bacterium
GAAAGGCCTAATTTCACCCCAAACTGATTGGTTCTCTGACGCAGACTGTCGCGGTTGAGCACCACATCAGCCGGCTGGGGTTCGTATCCGTAAAAATAATACCCTCTCCTGTTGTAATCCACAGCACCGTCTACCTTGTAGGAGCTGGTCAGGTACTTTGCCCCCAGTCGTATCATCGTACTCGAATTGGCCGAATTCTTACCGTCGACAGGACCTGTAGCAGCAGAAAGATGCTTAATCTCTCCGGTATATACCATATCCTCCGACTTTCGTCCGCTTATAAAAGTCTCACCGAGAAATCTACCATAGTTGCCGGCGCCGAGCTTAATATAATTGTGCATCGCCTCCGGCTGCTCCATTTTATCGCCCCGGTCTGTAGACATGGTAACAGCGGGAGTGACTTTAGGAACCGAAAGGTTAATCGTGGGGTCGGTAAACTGGTACTGGACTTTCTTGTCACCTTCCTTGGCCTGAAAAGGCTGAACCTTCTCTTTCATTTGAGTAGCTGCCGGAAACTCAATACTCTTCTGCTTCACTATTTCATAAGTCTGGTTCTCAATCTCGCCTCTTTGTGCATAGAGGTTGGCCGAAATCAAACCTGACACGACAACGATACCTGTCCGTATATGGTGATGATATTTAGGCATTGCTTTGATTTAAATGCTTTATAAAAATTACTGATGGCCTCTAAAACTCCCGGTTTACTTTTTGTCCAGTTCTGCCAGCTTGGCTTTGGCTGCTGTCAACGCTTCCTGATCTTCCGAATTCTCGATAATAGAAGTTAAGGTCGCCTTAGCCTGACTAAGTTCGTTATTGGCCAGATATACCTCCGCAAGGAGGAGGAATGATCTTACTCTCCAATAATCATATCCGTCGTACTGCTTGCTCAGTTCAAAAATAGATGCTTCAGCCTCTTTGTATTTCTTTGATTTGAAAAGAATCATGCTCAGCCAATATTTGGCTTCAGCGCCCACGGCATCGTTATAAGCTTTGGTGATTTTGGAAAATTCTTCAGTTGCTTTTACATAGTCGCCCTTTTCATACGGAATCTTGCCGTAGAAAAGCTGAGCCTTGCCTACAGCTCCCTGGATGATATTCCCTGCCCCCGCTACTTCCCGCGCGAAGTGATAAGTGGAGTCCAGATTGTAAACGGCCCAATAGGTATCCATCAGTCCCATCCATGCCGTCACCTGCTCTTTCTTGCTTTCGGCATTTTTTAACAAGGCTCGGTAACTTGTAATGGCGTTCTTGTGATTGCCTCTTCCAATTTCCAAAGTCGCGGAACGTTCTGCAGCCTCGGCTACAAACTGAGACCGGTTCTCCTGGATAACCTGGGCGTACATCCGCAAGGCGCTGGCTACATCGTCTTGTTTGTCATAAGACGAAGCTATATAGTACCTGGCGTTGGCGACAGATTTACTGGAAGAATAGCTCTTTATAAATTCGTTAAATGCGGTGATCGCATTGGCATATTTACCTGCCTGATAGAGATTAATCGCGTTTTGGAACTCCACATCTTCCAGCTTGTCATTCTGTGGATTATTCTTTCTCACAACACCCAGCACCTGAGAGAATTCCTCCGGACGTCCCACAGCATTCAGACTCTCTTGTACGCCTTCCAGTGCGCTGTTGGCCGAAGGAGACGACGGATATTCCGCAAGTATTCTCTTGAAATCGGCTATGGCCTGCTCGTACACCTGTATATTATAATAGGACTGTCCTCTTCTCAGCAAAGCCGCCGGTACCATGTAACTTTTGGGCTGGTCATTCACCAAACGAGTAAAACCTTTGACTGCCTGTGAATAATTTCCCTCCTGAAAATCCACATCCGCTATCTGAAACAAAGCGTCATCGACATACATCGACTGAGGATATCCGTTGAGGAGCAAATCAAACTGACGCCTTGCTTCCACGTTCCGGTTCATATAAATGAATGCCCTTCCCTTTTGAAACAGGGCATAATCCTTGTCGATCTTTCCCAATGTAGCTACACGGTCGTAATTCCTGATGGCTTCATCATAGTTCTTACCGGCAAGGTAACTATCGGCAAGCCTGATGTACGCGTCAGCAACCACCTGTTCGTCTATACCCGTGGTATTGGCTACAAAATCCTTAAAAAAAGTAAGTGCTTTGCTGTAATTCTTCTGGTTATAATAGATATAGCCCAGGGAATACAAACTCTTCCTGGCATAGAGGCCGGCCTTAGGATGCTTCAGTAACTGCGTATAGACTGTAATGGCATTGTCCATCCTCTTGAGGCCCTTGTAAGATTCAGCCTTAAAGAAAGTAGCTGCAATAAAAATATCCTCGTCAATGGGATATTTGATGGATTTATCAAAGTTTCTGCCGGCGTTAGAAAAATCATCAGCATTAAATTCGACAATTCCCTGATTGAATGTGAGTCTTTGATAGGTGGCATTGATTTCGGGTGTACGCTTTTTCAGACCCTCTATATACGTAATAGCCCCTGCGCTGTTGCTCGCTCCGGCGTAAGCTTCGGCGGTAAGCTGGGTAGCCTCCTCCTCATGCTTGCTGGACGGATAACGCAGCGCGAATTCGTTGAAAGACTTGATGGCGTCCGAACTGTTCCCCATCTCCAGCAAAACCTTGGCCCGGTTGAACGCGGCTTCTTCCTGAACAACTTTGTTAAAAGGCAATTTGGACGCATTGTCAAAAGCTGTGAGGGCAAAAGCAGGACTTCCGGTCTTGAGATAGCTTATACCACTCAGATAGGACGAATACTGGCCTACCGAATCCTTGCTCGCTGCTACAGGCTTAAGTACATCCACCACGCCCTGAAAGCTATTGTTCTTGAATAAAGAAAACCCGTGATGCAATGTGACCGCAGGGGGCACCTTATCCGTCTTCATTGCTTTGTATCTTTCGTAAGCTGGAACCGCAGCTTTGTAATTCCCTTTTTCATAGTAAACCTCAGCTACATAAAGGGCGACCTCTTCAAGGTTATTAAGTCCGGACTGCGACAATACCCTCTCTCCATAAACGAGAAGCTCGTCGAACTGATTCTGATGGTATAAAGAGGAAACAATCCAGTTAGGCACCTCGTTTTTATACGTTTCGTGGTTCTGAATCCTAATAAAGTCCTGGTAGGCATCGCGGTAGTTGCCGTTTTCGTAATTGATCACACCTGCATAGTAAGAGGCGTCAGGCGCATAAGGGAAGGTGGGCTCCTGTTTGATTTTGTTAAAAAGCGGAAGGGCATCCAGCGGACGCTTGAGCTGATAATAGGACATCGCCAGCCGGAAACTATTTTCCAATGTTTTTGTACTGCTGGGACTGTTGCGGACAGCTTTTTCAAGATATCCTATGGCCTTGTCGTATTCTCCGCCTTCATAATAATATCTCCCAAGATCACCGAAGATAAGTTGTGCTTTAGGATGCTCTGCATGATTGCGAACAAATCTGTCTACCAGGATCTCGGCCTCCGGATAATCAAGATAAAGCCCGGTCACTGCGATGTAATATTCTGCAGTAACCATATTGTAATCGCTTATAGGCAGCAGACCGGATTTGCTTTTCAAATACTCGTCGAATTCCTGGCGTGCTGCGAGAAAGTTCGACTTCTCAAAATATTCAAGGCCATTCCGAAAATGCGTTTCAGATTCAATATACCCTAGCGTATTCTGGGCGTTGGTGGCGTGGAGGCCTGTCAATGTAATTCCTACCGTAAGAATACTGCGTTTGAAAGACATTTTATTCAATTATAAGTTAAGTAATTAATCGTAGCGTGCGCCGGCTACTTGATGTAACGAAAGCGACCAAACTAACAGTATATGCACTAAAGTTCTTTTAGAAAATGATTTCGTTCCGCAACAGTGCGGATTGCCAGTCGGCATGCATTTCATCAAACCGCTTTCGGACAGCGGCTATCATTTCCGGGTCGACGATCCTGTCGATCTCATCTTCAGAGGTAACATCCGTTTCATCTATTTTGTAAACCTGCTCGTACCTTCCTCCCGCTTCAAATTTAACAATATACTTTTCATTCCATCTGTAAAGACTAATTTTGTAAAAATCGTGGGGAATGTCCTTGATATACCTCATTAAATATACGGATAAGTGAATGGTTCTACCAGCAAATGTAACGAATGTACGCTTAGCATGAAAAATTACCTCCTATTAGTTCTTTTTTCCACAATCGCGACCTTCTCGTGTTCCAATGTGGACAAGTCGGACGCGTCCCTTTTCTTTGTCAAGGGAAATATTCAGCTCAAACAGAAAAACTACAAAGAAGCGGTCCGGTATTACGACGAAGCCATTTCCAAATATCCGGATTTTACAGACGCTTACCTGAACAAAGGACTGGCGCTGCTTGAGCTTGAAAATGCAAAAGAGGCCTACAACGTGCTGACAGAAGCCATAAACAAAGAAAGTGATTTCCCGCAGCTCTATATATTACGAGCCGAAGCGGCTTTACGCACTGGCAACCTGGAATCAGCCGATGCAGACTTGAATACCATTCTGAAGCCCTACAGGGACAGCACCCAGTTTTACCTTCTCAGCGGCAATCTGGCTGCCGCACGCAATGACTTCGGAAAGGCTCTGTCAAATTACGACCGTGCTGTTGCTCTCTTTGGGGAAAACACCGAAGCCCTGGTCAACCGCGGCGCAATCTATTATAACAGAAAGGATTTCCATCTTGCAGCTGCCGACTTTAAAAAAGCTATTGAGCTCAATCCCAAACAATCCGAGGCACTTAACAACATGGGACTGGTGGAAACTCAGAAGGAAAAATGGACGGATGCGCTGGCGTATTTTGACAAAGCACTTATCATTGACCCGGTCAATCCGTTTTTTATCAATAACAAGGGTTTCGTCCTGCTGCAGATCGGGAAGAATGCTGAAGCATTTGAACTGATCACCCGTTCTCTGGAAAAAGTACCGGAGAATCCCTACGCGCTCCGCAATATAGGAGTCTATTATATAAAACAGAACCAGGCAGCGGCGTCATTGCCTTACTTCGAAAAGGCCATCGCCCTTGCTGAACCC
>CAZAVR010000303.1:0-5488 GCA_964488435.1 uncultured Cytophagales bacterium
TTTCCTGACAAAAAAACTGCATCTAAATGACTGATATTGAAGGCCTAAAAAATCATTTTTTATTTCGCATTATTTATGGTCGATTTCTCTTTTTCCTTAAGAAACCTTACACTATCTTTGTAGTCTACTATCTAAAGATAGAGGAGGGTTTACATGGAAAGGAGCCTGGTTATACCGGGTTCCTTTTTTATTTTATTAAAAAAGCCCCATCTCTTCGGCGCGGCTACCCCGCCTGTCGAATCCTGCCTGTCAAACTTTTTTTCACCTGACTATTTTGTTAACTTTCCGGCTCTGATCCTTTTTTTGATAAACGTTACCGGAATGACTTCAGCCAGGCAGCTTTACCAACATCTCATCCAAAACATCACAGCATATCCTGCGAAAGAGAAGCAGGCAATGGCATTCATGCTTCTGGAGCATTACCTCCATCTCAGAAATGTGGACGTACTGGTAGACAGGCCGGTAACCGATACGCTATCCCATCCGGACTGGGAACATATTATATTCAGGATTAATCAGAATGAACCCATACAGCATATTATTGGATCGGCGGAGTTTTGCGGGCTCACTTTTAACGTCTCCGGATCCGTACTGATTCCACGCCCGGAAACAGAGGAGTTGATCCGGCTGGTCACCAGACGCTACAGCGAACCAGACGAAAAAGTTTCCATATTGGATATCGGCACGGGCAGTGGGTGTATTGCCATTGTACTGTCGAGGTTTTTACCGCATGCACAAGTATCAGCCTGGGATGTATCGGAAGAAGCATTGAACGTAGCCAGGGAAAATGCGCGACAGCTTCTTACAGATGTCCATTTCGAAAATGTAGATATACTGGACACTGACGTGAGTCACCCGAAGGTGAAGTTCGACTGCATTGTAAGTAATCCGCCTTATGTAACCTACTCCGAAGCAGAGAATATGCAGCCCAATGTCCTGCGGTTTGAACCTCACCAGGCTTTGTTTGTAGAAGACAATGACCCGCTTCTTTTTTACAGAGCCATCGCTGACTTTGGTCGGACCCACCTAAATTCAAACGGCAGGTGCTATGTCGAAATCAATGAGCATTTCGGAGCAGAAACAAAAAAACTCTTTGAAGAATACGGCTATAGCGACGTTGAACTGCGAAAAGACATCCACGGGAAAGACCGGTTTGTCAGAGCTGTATGGGAAGTATGAGAACAGAACCGTGAATCCGGAAAGTCCATCCGGAGGTTTGATATCAGAAAAAAAGTCTCTCCGCTCCGGATCAGACACGGAGAGACCTGAGTTTATCACCTCGCCTTGATAATATCTGTAAAATCTCTGGATTTCAAAGACGCGCCGCCTACGAGTCCCCCGTCTACATCCTGTCCGGCAAAAAGCTCTTTAGCATTCGCTGCTCCGACGCTCCCCCCGTACAAAATAGAAACACCCTCTGCAATTTCTTTGCCATAACGACCCGCAATGTGACTGCGCAAAGCCGCATGCATTTCCTGCGCCTGTTCTGCACTGGCGGTCAGTCCGGTCCCTATTGCCCATATAGGCTCATACGCGATCACCAACTTCGCAAAATCCTGATCACTGAGATGGAACAAGCTCTCGGTCAATTGTCTTCTTACTACCTCAACGTAGTCTTCATTTTGTCGCTGATCAAAGGACTCTCCACAGCAAAATATGGGCGTGAGACCGTTAGCCAGAGCGATATCAACCTTCTCCGCCAACTGCTGATTGCTCTCATAAAAATACTGGCGTCTTTCGCTGTGTCCAAGAATCACATAAGGAATTCCTAAAGCCTTGAGCATCGGCGCAGAAATTTCGCCTGTAAAAGCACCGCTGGGTTTTTCATGGCAGTTCTGAGCACTCAATGAAATATTCCTACTGTTTACTGTGTAACTTTTTAAAGTAGACAGATAAAGAGAAGGCACCCCGAGGACGATTTCAACTTCAGAGTTAACTTCGTCTTTGACCATATTCACAATTTCCGAAGTAAGCGCTATCGCTTCTTCGATGGTCTTATTCATTTTCCAGTTTCCGGCAACAATTTTCTTTCTCATATTCATTTGTTAATTAAAGTCAATTTGGATAACGGCTTAGCAATGGTTGTTCAAGAGCGTTAGCTTACTCGAAAGGTCCGTTCATAAGTTCAAAAAAAATTCTACAGTTCGATAGTTCGCAAATCACCAGCGACTGAATAACTCCGGAACTCTTTTAACTCTGGGACTCAGTTAACTCCAGAACTCAACTAACTCTGGAACTTGAATAACTCCGGAACTCTTTACTGTTTGCTCATTTATTCCACCTCTATAACTACATCATCAGTGAGAGGATGCGCCACGCAGGTAAGTACAAATCCATCAGCGAGCTCAGCATCCGTCAGGGCTTCATTCTCATCCAGATGTACCTCCCCCGAAAGCCTACGCCCCAAACAGGCAGTACACATACCTGCCTGACAGGAATAAGGCAAATCAATATCTTTTTCCAGCGCTGCTTCCAGCACAGTTTGGTGCGGCTCTACGGCGAGTTTAAAATCAGTACCCTCATATCTGAGCGTTATTTCTCTCCTGACCAAACGGTTATCATCCGAGTCAGCTTCTTCGTGGACAGCGGTATGCCCCGTCAGAAAACTCTCCCTGTGTATCCTATCCGATGCAACTCCCCGCTCATGCAGTGCCTCTTTCGCTTCCTCCATCATGGCATTAGGACCGCAGAGATAAAAATCAGTATCCGCCGCTGCAGTGCCAGGAAGTTGTGACAGGTGATCCAGGATGGATGATCGTGTAAGCCTGCCGGTCTTACCTGTCCAGGAGCCAGAGGGCTGCGACAAAGTGTGAATCACGCGAAAACGGTCCTTGTACTTTTTTTGAAGATCCTCTATCGTCGTTCTGAAAATAATGGTAGATTCATTCCGGTTACCATACAACAGACAAACTGTGCTCTCGGGCTCCACGATCAAAACAGACTTGGCCATCGAAATAAGCGGTGCAATCCCGCTTCCTGCTCCGATAAGCACAACGGTACGGGATTTCTCTGAGTTTGGATTTAACGAAAAAACACCCATAGGCTCCATTACCTCAATAATATCCCCGGGTTTAATCCTTTCATTCAAATAGACAGAAATATTCCCACCGTCAATTTTTTTGGCTGTTATGGCGATCGATACATCTGTAAAGGGTGAGCTGCTAAGCGAATAACTCCTTCTTACCTTCTTCTCTTCACCCGTATCTATCAAAAGCGTAAGAAATTGTCCGGGCTTGTACTTCAGCACTTCATTCAGGGGATGCCAAAAGTGAATGGTGACCGTATCATCTGTTTCCCGGCGCACTTCCTTCACCTTAAGAAAATAGTATTTGCTCATGGTAATTGTTGATTAAGCCGGCCGGTTAACCCACCAGACTCCTGTTTATGGTTCTCTACAACCATCAGATTGCCCGCGACAACTGTCTTCAAAGCAAAATCCCCGGATGATGGCTCCGGGGATTTGCCAACTTTATTTCGTCCGGATACCGAACCGAAACAAAAAATTACTTCAATCTGGAAACGGCCTCTTTGATACGGTTCACAGCTTCTTCCAGCACGTCATCCGCGGCTGCCGTAGAAATTCTGAGACAGTTCGGAGCTCCAAAGCCCGAGCCGGCCACTGTTGATACAAAGGCAGAGGCCAAAAGCCAGTTAGCAAAGTCATCTGAATCATTAATGCGTGTCTCCCCATCAGCCTTTCCATAATAGTAGCTGATATCAGGAAACGCATAAAAAGCCCCCTGAGGGACATTCACTTTGAACCCGGGAATCTCTTTGAGCAATCTCACTACGAGGTCGCGGCGACGGGCATAAGCTTTGGTCATTTCACGACTTGGCTCCAAAGTGCCGGTATACGCGGCTACGGCGGCTTTCTGTGCCACTGAGTTGGTGCCTGAAGTTACCTGGCCCTGTAGTTTTTCAACCCCGTCGGCTATCCATTTGGCAGCGCCAATAAATCCGATCCTCCATCCTGTCATCGCAAATCCTTTCGCTACACCATTCACGGTAATGACGCGGTCTTTGATAGCGGGTATGGAACCTATGCTGAAATGTCCTTCCTCCGTGAAATTGATGTATTCATAAATCTCATCCGCCAGCACATATATATTTTCGTGTTTCTCTACAATAGCAGCAATCGCCCTGAGTTCCGCTTCTGAGTACACAGAACCTGTAGGGTTATTCGGCGATGCATACATGATAATTTTGGTACGGGGCGTAATCGCCGCTTCGATTTGCTCAGGCTTCACTTTGAAGTCGTTGTCAAAAGCACCTTCGAGCACAACCGATTTCCCTTCCGCCAATTTGACCATTTCCGAGTAGCTCACCCAGTAAGGTGCCAGTATAATGACCTCATCTCCCGGGTTTACCAGTGTTTGGATCACATTCGCCAGGGAATGCTTTGCGCCGGTAGAAACCACTATATTCTCTGATTTCCAATCGATATTATTTTCTCTCTTCAATTTGTCGGCAATGGCTACGCGCAGGTCAGGATACCCGGCCACAGGAGAGTAGCCGTGAAAGCCATCATCAATTGCTTTCTTGGCTGCCTCACAAATGTGTGCAGGCGTTTTGAAATCAGGCTCTCCTACGCTCAGACTAATTACCTTATGGCCCTGTGCCGCAAGTTCACGGGCTTTTTTTGTCATTCCCAGGGTAGATGACTCTTCTAAAAGATTAATACGCTCAGCCAGTATTTGCGTTTGTCCAGCAACTTCAGACATTATCTGTAAATTTTATGTTATAAACTAAGGATCAACTAAATCGCCCGCAAAGGTAGGGGTTTTTCCTGTTGGTTATTTTAGTTTTCTCGCTTTTATACGATAAAATTACATCAAAAAGGATATCCCGACGCTCAAAAGAAACAAGGATTGAGTTTTATACCACCCATTATCCACCTTCCCGGCATAGGGGCGCCCAGAAGATCGCTGTACCTTTTATCAAACAGGTTGTCACCCTGCAGGTACAAAGACAAGATATTCCTGACGGCTGCGTACTCCGCTTTGAGGTTCATCACAAAGTACCGTGCAGTTACCGCAGTCTGAATAGCCGTGGCTTCCCTGGGTTCTCTGGTTTTATGCACACCATTGACGCTGACTGAAAAACGGGAAACCCGGTATAGAGCTGAAAAATTGGCCAGCAACTTTGCGTGGGAGCTTACATAAAAGGAAGGTATTGCAGCTGTACTCCTGCTCCGCAGCCATGTAAGCCCGAAATTCAAAAACAACTGCTGATTGTTTTCAAATGCACGGGTAAATTGAAGATCAGCCTCTGCTCCTGTCGTGTTGACTTCCGATATATTCCTCGCCAGGGCAAAAGTCCCGGTAGGCGAAAGGTTATCCTTCCGGGGCATTTCTGAATATGGAGTGACAGAAAAATCGATCAGATCGCGATGAAATCTCTGGAAAAAAGTAGAAGAGAACTTTAACCCCTGAACAGGAAACCAGTCAACCCCGGCCTCATAGCTGAACGATCTCTCCGCTTTAAGTGC
>CAZAVR010000304.1:0-5480 GCA_964488435.1 uncultured Cytophagales bacterium
GTTACCTATGGAATGTATCTGACTGTCACTACGGTAGTAAGAAGTTATTTTGATTCGCGCAAATGGGATATAAGAGGGCAGGGGGCTGATAAGGTTCTGCAGCTGCGTCTGCAGGCTTACGAAAGGATGTGCCTCTTTCTGGAAAGGATTTCGCCGGATAATCTGGTAATGCGAAACGTGGACAGGGCTGAAAACGTCATTCAGCTCCAGCAATTGCTTCTTCATGAAATCAGGGAGGAGTTTAATCACAATCTTGCTCAGCAGATTTATATCAGCCAGGATACATGGACGGTCATCAGGCACGCGGTGGGAGAAGTGCAGACACTGGTCAACCAGTCGGCGGCGGCCGTAGACCCGGACGAACAACCTAATTTACTCGGTAAAAAGATTTTTGAGAACGTAATGATACAAAATTCGGAGCCTACTGCCAGAGCATTGCAATTGCTCAAGTCAGAGGCGGGTACATTATTGTAATTATTGTAATTTTCTGATTTCGGCTGAGGAGATGGTCGCTGAAATTTTTGAAGTTTCTCCAGTCTTCTGCTCTTCTATGAGACCGGCAGCTTTGCCTATAACGATTACTGCAGGTGAGCTGATCCCCGAAGCCTGAGCCAGCAGAAGTATATTGTTGATTTTACCTGTGATGAGCTTTTGTCCGGGCAGTGTGCCGTTTTGTATAATGGCCACGTGCTGATCGGCCTTACCCAGGTCTGTGTAGGTTTCTACTATTTCCGGCAGCTTGTTCATTCCCATCATCACCACCACCGTCGCGGAAGATCGGGCAGCAAGTGCCAGGTCTTGAGATAACTGATGGTTTTTAGTGGTACCTGTAACTACCCAAAAGCTCTCGCTTATTCCTCTCACAGTGAGTGGAATACCGGAAAGAGCAGGAACCGCATAGCTACTCGAAATGCCAGGGATCACTTCCGTTACAATACCATAACGGGCGGCGTATTCGGCTTCTTCATAACCCCTCCCGAAAATGTAAGAATCTCCGCCCTTCAAACGTATAACTTCCCCATATTGCAGAACATATTCCACAATCATGAGATTGATAACGTCCTGGCTGCAACTCTGTTTCTGATACCTTTTACCGACATCTAGGCGGATACAGTTCTCCGGACAGTAATCGAGTAGTTCGTGATGTACGAGTGCATCGTACATCACTACTTTTGCGTTCCGGAGCGCCTTTATACCTTTGAGTGTAATCAGCTCAGGGTCGCCGGGACCCGCACCCACCAATGTCAACTTCATATTGTCCTGATCAGCTATCCATTCCGAAAACCAGTTCCTGCAAGGCGGCTGGTTCAGGATTCTCTGCCAGATCACGTTCCCTGTAACTATTGATATATTCCAAAAACTCTCTGGCGGTATTTACGTAATAACGGGCAAAGTCTTCAGTAGGTTCATATTTGTTGATCGTAAACAAAATCTGTCTGAAACCATCTCCGTTTTCAGCAGGGCAGAAATAATCGCCAAAGTGCTCGTCGAAGTCCCTGGCAATACCGTGCTGTGTGTTGGTTGGAACTCCTTTGCCCAGAAGCAGCGCCTTGGCCCCTGTAATCATCACATTGTAGGAATGATAAATGGCATCCGCCCAAACGCCTGCTTCCAGCATATCTTCCGCCAGTATATACTTTTCTTTGGTTTCGATGAGTGTAGTAGCTACGAGGTCCAGCATCACACCGGCACATTCTCCCACACCCACTTCGGTTTTGAATTCCTCCACATGATCCCAGTCACGATAATCGTCAGCGCCAAGACTAGTGAGATCCGCGAGTGTCTTAAGCAACTGGTAGAAATAGGCCTTGCCTTTGCGTGTATAGTAATTGTTGAAATATTCCCCCTCAAATGCATTCGCTTCGTAGTCGTTCAGCAATATGCGAAGGGATTCAGGGCCGCGCTTGGTTGGTATTTTGATTACTTTTTCTCCTACCGTTCCGTCACTTACTCCTGCAAAACCACCGCCCAACAATATCTGAAGTGCCGGAACAATCAGTTTTCCGTGCTTTATGGAACTGCCGTGATATCCGATATTACTCGCGCTATGCTGACCACATCCGTTCATGCATCCGCTTATTTTTATTTTGATATCATTATTGTAGATGGTGTCAGGGAATTCTTCTTTCATCACCTGCTCAAGGACACGTGTGATTCCATAACTGCTGGTAATGGCCAGGTTACAGGTATCAGTACCCGGACAGGTAGTTATATCGGCGGTGCTGTCGAATCCAGGATCTGCCAGGCCTAATGCATAGAGCGCTTCGTACATGGGCTGAAGATTTTCTGCCTTCACAAACCTGAACTGGTAGCCTTGGCTGGCTGTTACACGAATATCGTTTCCAGCATAATTCCTTACGATTCTCGCAATTTCGCGGGCAGTAGTTGAAGACATATCTCCAAGTAAAACCCTCATACTCACAGCGTACCAGCCTTTTTGTTTTTGCTCGAATACATTGGTTTTGAACCACGCTTTGAACAGCTCGCTGCTGTTTTCCAGTATGCTTTCTATAGCAGTCGGGTTCGGATTCGCCTCACCTGACTCTTCATGGGAAATATCTACTTTGATGGACTTATTTTTAAGGGCAGGCCATTCTTCTTCTATTCTTTCAAGCATCGCATTCAGCCCGATATCTCCAAGAAGATATTTCATGCGCGCTTTGTTTCGCCGGGTACGTTCTCCGTAACGATCAAAAACTCTGATGATGGCTTCGATCAGGGGAATGATGTATTCTTCTTCCAGGAAATCGTACAGCTCGGGTGCGGTGACAGGCTGTGCACCCAAACCGCCTCCTATAAGTACGCGGAAGCCGCGAATCTCTTCCCCATTTGCATTTTTTCTAATCCGGGGTATGAGTCCTACGTCATGCATGAACGCAAGTGCACTGTCTTTTTCTGAAGAAGACAGGGCTATTTTGAATTTTCGCCCCATGTCCTGGCATATCGGGTTGCGCAGGAAGTACTCGAAAATACTATGGGCATAGGGTGAGACATCAAATGGCTCCTCCGGATCTACACCAGCCGTGTGAGAGGCAGTTACATTACGTACAGTGTTGCCACAGGCTTCTTTTAAGGTGATCCCGGCGTCTTCAAGCTCAGACCAAAGCAAAGGTGAATCACTGAGTTTCACAAAATGCAATTGTATATCCTGGCGCGTAGTTGCATGAAGGTTTCCGGTCGCATATTTATCGGAGCAATCGGCGATTCGTTCGAGCTGCTCGCTCGTGATCCTTCCGTAAGGAAGTTTTATCCGTATCATCTGGACGCCAGGCTGCCGCTGACCGTACACACCGCGGGTCAGGCGGTATTTACGAAATGCCTCCTGTGATACTTCGCCAGAATTGAAATTGCCGATTTTAGACTGTAGCTCAAGAATATCTTTCCTCGCAGCCGCGCTCACGTTTTCACTGAATGCAATTTGTGTCATAAATTCTATCGAAATAATAGATTAACAATGCTTTAATATAGTATGACAACACGTAAATGTCAAGTTTGTTTCCTTTTTTTATCAATAAAATTGAAAAAAATTACGCAAACATACACGCCGCGACGGTAACATTGGAAGTGTCGTCTATCAGAATACCACCACCATTGGCGCGGTTTTGCCGGTAGGCGTCGTAAGGAACGGGCGATGCAGTTTTCAGAGTTACCCTGGCTACATCGTTCAGCCGGATATTTTCAACGTCGCCAATATGTTCATAAGTGTTGATGTCAATGCGGTAGTCTATACTACGGATCGAGCACCGAACACGGGTGGTGCCGTGCTGGAGCGTATATTTGTTGCCGACTTTCATCTCTTTTTTATCATCCATCCAGCACAGGAGCGTTTCAATTTCCTGATTGGGTTCAGGATGGCTGTCGGCAGGAACGATCATGTCTCCCCGGCTGATGTCTACGTCCGTTTCCAAAAGCAGCGTAACTGATTCGGATTGGTAAGCTTCTTCAACTTCAACACCATATTTCTCTATTTTCTCTATCACAGAGCTTTGTCCGGAGGGTAAAACACTGATCGCGTCCCCTTTTCTGAAAACTCCACTTAGAATTTTCCCTGCATACCCACGATAATCGTGGAGCTCCTCTGTTTGCGGGCGAATAACATATTGAACCGGGAACCGTCCGTCTGTATGATTGAAGTCTTTGATAACTTCCACATTTTCAATGACAGAAAGAAGTGTCTCTCCCTTGTACCATGGCATGGCGTCGGACTTTTCAGTGATGTTTTGCCCCGTCAATGCGCTTACCGGAATAATGCTCAGATGATCAATATCCAGTTTAGAGGCAAGTTCCTGATAATCCGAAGCGATCTCGTTGAATTTTTCTTCATTGTAATCTGCCAGATCCATTTTGTTGACAGCCGCTACCACATAAGGGATACCCAGGAGCGAAGCAATCAGGGTGTGGCGCCGAGTCTGCTCTACCACTCCATGGCGGGCGTCGATCAGGATAATGGCCAGGTCGGCATTGGAGGCACCAGTGACCATATTGCGTGTATACTGGATATGGCCGGGCGCATCAATACTGATAAACTTACGCTTTTCGGTTTGGAAGTATTTGTACGCAACATCGATGGTAATACCCTGCTCTCTCTCCGAACGGAGACCGTCGGTTAAAAGTGCAAGATCGATATCCCCATCGTTGCGGGTCTTGCTTGCACGTTCAATGGCTTCAAGCTGATCAGCCAGAATATTTTTCGTATCATAAAGCAGCCGCCCGATAAGGGTACTTTTACCGTCATCAACAGAGCCCGCTGTAATAAATCTCAGAATGTCCATTTTAATATAGGATTCGGAATCTCGATTGGAATAGATTGGTCGGGATTCCCGTATTTTTATATTTCGAATGCTTATTGTGCTGTATGCGTAAATCGGCTCAGAAGTACCCGCCTTTTTTACGGTCTTCCATGGCTGCCTCGGTTTGCTGATCATCGATCCGCGTTTCGCCTCTTTCACTGATCCTGGATACTTTGATTTCAGCTATCACTTCTTCAAGGCTGGAAGCATGAGATTCCACAGCGGCGGTACAGGTCATATCACCGACAGTTCTGAATCGTACAACACGGTTGACGATTTCATCAGTTTCGTCTTTAAATATGAAGTCGGCATTGGCAAGAAGGTGCCCGTCTCTCAGTATACATTCTCTTTCATGAGAGAAATAAATGCCCGGCAAGGGGATATTTTCCTGTTGAATATAGGCCCATACATCTAGTTCAGTCCAGTTGGAGATAGGGAATACCCTGACATTTTCTCCCTTCTGTACCCGTCCGTTAAACAGGTTCCAAAGTTCGGGACGTTGTCTTTTCGGGTCCCACTGGCCGAACTCATCCCTGAATGAGAAGATGCGTTCTTTGGCCCTTGCTTTTTCTTCGTCACGTCTCGCGCCGCCTATGCAGGCATCGAATTCGAATTCCTCTATGGTATCCAGCAGGGTGAATGTCTGGAGCCAGTTCCTGCTTGCATTTTTTCCTGTAGGTTCCTTCAGGT
>CAZAVR010000305.1:0-2006 GCA_964488435.1 uncultured Cytophagales bacterium
ACCGAACCAAAGCCCCTGATTTCGAAATTGTAAAAAGTGTGCGGGTGCCCGCAGCTACTGAGGTGCGCCTGGACAACGGCGTGAACTTACACGTTATCAATATAGGGGATCAGCCGGTGGTCAGGCTGGAATGTATCTTTGAAGGAGGTGTGTGGCTGGAGTCCCGGCCAGGAGCTTCGTACTTTGCCATTAAAATGCTTCAGGAAGGAACCGTTTCTCTGACGTCTTCCCAGTTAAGTGAGGCGTTCGACAGTGTGGGCGCATTTGTAGAGACGAACCACTCTGCTGACCGAACAGGGATTATGGTCTATTGTCTTGCCAGGTTTTTGCCGGCAGTGCTCCCTGTGGTTCAGCAAATGATATGTGAGGCGTCTTTTCCCGAAAAAGAGTGGAAGGATCTTCAGAATATAGCCTTACAGAACTTGCGTGTAAATCTTCAGAAGAATTCGTGGGTAGCTTCCGGGGAGTTTCGTAAGCTGTTGTTTGGCGTCGCACATCCTTATGCTTACGTCCAGAGTGAAGACCAGATCGCCGGATTTGACCTGGCACATGCCAGAGATTATTATGAGCGTCATCTGAGAAGCAGCCGGTTTAGTCTCGTGATTTCCGGGCAGGTGGGCGACCAGGCGATTGCGCTTGTTAATCACTTTCTTGGTCAGGTCCCGGTGCATGAAATACGCAAGGCGGGCAAGGAAGACCCTGGCATTTTTCCTGGAGATGAGAAAAGCAAATACCTGGAGAAAGAAGGAAGTTTGCAGTCGTCGCTTCGGTTGGGGAAAAAGCTATTCACCCGCCATCATCCTGATTACTTTAAAATGCTGGTGACCAATGAAATTTTAGGAGGCTATTTCGGGTCCAGGCTTATGAAGAACATACGGGAGGAGAAGGGACTTACCTATGGTATTTCGTCTCACGTGGTGTCGCAGCATGCTGAGGGGTATTTTATGATTGGAGCCGATGTGGGTAAGGAATTTACCAACCAGGCGCTGGATGAAATAGATAAGGAAATCAGAACGCTTCAGACAGAGCCCGTGCCTCACCAGGAACTGGAGAATGTGAAGAATTTTATGACGGGAGAATTCGCCGGCTCTTTAAACACGGCTTTTGAGGTGGCTGACCGTCGTAAGATATTGATTCTGGAAGGATTACCTGTGGATTTTTTCGAGCGATTTGTCGAACAGATACATAAAACTACCGCAGATGACATTCAATATATAGCTTCTGAATACCTCAAAACTGAGGAAATGGTTACTGTAGTTGCAGGGTAAAAGTGGGTTTTGGCATGGTTTTTTAATCCGGTTAAATGAAAAGACTTTTTGTTTGAATCTCTTTTAATTTAACGATTGACACTATGCAAAATCAAAGTAAAAACCAATCTTCTACAGCCTGGGCTGTGGCAGCAGTGCTGGCAGTGGTTTCAGGCATTATGGGCTTCTTATTTGTCCAGCAAAAGCAAGAGATTAAATTGCAGGATACCGAAATTGTGGCAAAGGCGCGTGAAATCGCTTTTACCAAAACAAAACTGGATTCTGTTTCCACAGCATTAGATGAGAAGATTGCCGAGGTGGCAAGGTTAGGAGGGGATGTTGCGGAGCTCCAAAGCGTTAAGGCTAAGCTTGAAAAAGACATGGCCAGTCTGAAAAGGAGTGACAGAATAGACAATGCCAAATACCTTGCTAAAATCAAAGAGTACGAAGCTTTCCTTCAGGAGAAAGATACCGAAATCGCACAACTTAGAGAACAAAATCAAATGCTTGTCGCTTCCAACGACTCTTTGGTCACGCAGGTAGGCAATCTTTCCACTGAACGGGAAACACTCGTACGCAGGCATGCAGAGCTGGTGGATACGGTGAATATATTCACAGCAGAAAACAAGGTGCTCAGCGAGAAAGTGAGCCGTGCAGCAGCTCTTAAGGCTGAGAATTTAAAGATTCTGGCCGTTAATTCAAGAGGCAAGGCTAAGGAGAGAGAGTCTCACAAAGCGAAACGAATAGATAAAATCAAAC
>CAZAVR010000305.1:2016-2569 GCA_964488435.1 uncultured Cytophagales bacterium
CGCCTTCGATTTGCCGGAAAATACGCTGGCTATACAGGAGCAGAAAGAAATCTATGTAAGGGTGCTGGACGGAAACGGGGCTATCTTGTCAAATGACGCCACTGGTTCCGGAAATTTCACCACTGTTGACGGAAGAGATACAAAGTATACCACACTAGAAAGGGTAGCCTATACCAATAACAACCAGCATGTTGAGATGGTATACGACTATAGCTCCCCGTTCCGCCCAGGGACGTACACGGTAGAGCTGTATTCGGAAGGCTACAAAATTGGCGGAAGCAATTTCGTGGTCCGCTAGCCAGGCACGTTTCACGCGGTGTACCTGGATAATGATCGGGTAGTGGAGAGAGCCAAATCAATCTGCTACCCGATTTTATTTTTCTGACCGTATCTTGTCTATATAGCTGCGTAATATGGCTTGCCTGGCTTCGTCTGTTTCCGGATAAGCGATGTCCAGCTTCTTCATCTCTTCAATCACGATTTTACTCACGAAAAGCCTCATGTTTTTCTTATCATCAGCCGGTATTACATACCAGGGCGACTGCCTGGAGGC
>CAZAVR010000305.1:2579-5466 GCA_964488435.1 uncultured Cytophagales bacterium
AAGTCGTTCCCCCTGTTTTTTCTTCGAGACATTTAAGAAGAACTTCAACACCCTGGTTCCGTTCCGATGGAGATATTTCTCCAGATTTGAGATATCCTCGTAGCGGTTTTTCCACAATTTGTCTAAATCCTGGACAAATTCTGAGGGAAGACGCTGATTTTTGGTCACGATGTCCGGATGAACCTTTACCACCAGTACTTCTTCATAATAACTTCGGTTGAAAACAGTAATGCAACCCCTTTGCGGGAGTACGGCGTTTGATCGCCAAAGGTAGTCGTGATTTAATTCGGTGTCTGAGGGGCGTTTGAATGACTGCACATTCAGTCCGGCAGGGTTGATGCCTGTGAACACACTTCGGATGGTGCCGTCTTTGCCGGCAGCGTCGATGGCCTGGAAGATAACCAGCAGACTGTATCTGTTGTGGGCATACATCATGTTCTGTAATTCGCCGAGTTCCCGCGTCTGTCCGCTGAGTATCTGCTCGTATTCTTTCTCGTCAGCGTACACGTCTTTGATCTTGGTGTCTGCTTCTTTGATTTTGAATTTTCGGGAGCCGTCAAATCGGAAGTCGTCAGCATTAAAATGATCCATGAGATTCTTTTTTAAGAAATTGAACAAGTTGAGAAAAAGCTTTGGAACGGTGACTGATGCGATTCTTTTCATCCAGATCCATTTCCGCAAATGTTCTGTCATAGCCTTCGGGAATGAAGACGGGATCATAGCCAAAACCCTCTTCTCCTCGCTTTTCGCGGATAATATGACCGTTGGCTACCCCCTCGAATACATGCACTTTCCCATCCAGAATCAGCGTAATTACCGTAACAAAGCGCGCACGTCGTTCGTCCGTGTTGCGCAGGTTATGCAGGAGCAGATCTATATTTTTTCCTGAGTCGCGGGAGGACCCGGCATAGCGGGCTGATTGTACTCCGGGGGCGCCGTCAAGCGCAAGGACTTCCAGCCCGGTGTCATCTGCAAAATTGTTGGTATGGAACTGCTTCCATATATATTCAGCTTTTCCGAGGGAGTTTTCGGCAATGGTGTCGTAGGGTTCCGGTATGTCTGCGTGGCAGCCTATGTCTTTCAGTGTAAGGAGATGGAATGTGCTCCCAAGAAGGGATTGGATTTCCCGGAGTTTATTTTCGTTGTTGGTTGCAAAGCAGAGGTTCATGCCCGTATTTCATGATGATGGACTACAAAGCAAAGAAGTTTTTTCAGCTTTGCTGAATAATCCTGTGAAAAATAAGCATCTGTCGGTTTTTTAAAGGGCTTGGTGCGGTGTAAAGTAATTTTAGAGTAAAGGGTATAAGTGCCGCTTTGGGGGCACTTATACCGGTGCGGAGGCGTCTTTTTTATTGTTCATACACCCCGATCACGGATCATGTATGATTCTCTTTTGGAATACGTACTCCTTGAAACAGAATATTGTTTTGTAGGCAATATTAATTAGCCTTTTTTTCAATATATTCTATATACTTGTGTCGTTTTTTTAATTTATTGTTGTATTATTTTGCATTATGTTTAAAATAATATTCTGTTTTGCATTTTTTAGGCTAAAGCGAGGGTGCCTGTTTCTTGTTTACTTGCGTTCGGAAAACGAGCGCAGCATCCAGGTGTTTTTCTCTTTAAATTGCATGAACCGGTTGACCATGTCATTGGTGCCGTCGTCACCGGCCTTTGAAGTTTCGTCGAGTAACTGGCGCTCCATTTCGATCAGACGGCCCATGTCATAGAGGATGGCGTCGACCATGTCCAGATCCTTCATTCCTATGGTGTTGATTTCTTTAATATCTGATTCCTTTATGTAATCGGCGAAGCGGCTGTGGGGCGGTTTGCCTAGTGTGAGCACGCGTTCTGCAATTTCGTCGATGGTGGCCTGCGCATGGGTATATAGCTCCTCAAATTTGAGATGAAGCGTGAAAAAATTCTGTCCCTTTATATTCCAGTGACAGCCTCTGAGTTTTTGGTAATGAACGTGATAGTTTGCAAGATAGTCGTTGAGTAATTCAACAATGGGCTTGATTTCCTTTTCCTTCAGGCTAATGTCTTTTGCATTCATGAGTAAGTTGATTTTTAATGAAATGATATGTGATCAATGAAGAGGATTCAAATGCCATGCTAGGGCTATCTTATCAGTGTCACCGAACCTGCGGCGGAATTTATTTTTCCATCCCTTTGGTCGAAACTGACCCTGTAAGTATACACGCCGGCTGTCATGGCAGTCCCTTTGAAGGTACCGTCCCAGCCAAATGCCGGATCTGAGGCGGTAAAATTGGTCTTCTGAAAAATGACTTCTCCCCAGCGGTTGTAAATAACAAAATCTCTGATTTTGCTCACGCAGCTATTCCCAACCAGGAAAAATACGTCGTTAAAGCCGCTTCGGTTAGGAGAAAAGGCATCCGGGGCGCTGATGCCACAGGGGACTACCCTTATGTTCACACGGGCAGAGTCACGACAGACATCATAGTTGTTTGTCACATGGATAGCATAGGTGGAGGTCTTAACGGGCTTGGCCCAGGGAACGGGGCAGTCGTAGCATGATAAACCCGGTACCTCTCCCCATTTGTATATATATTGCCCCTACATTTCGACAGAAAGCATACCCGTAGTCGCACCCGGAAGCAACTATTCCATACGCATTGGCAACCTTCGCCCCGGCCCTAATTTCTCCAGAATCAAAACCACCTTCCGGGTAACCCCGGAAAACGACCTCTTTCAATATAAATTTGCCGTCGTACTGCAAAACACGCCGGAACAACGCCAGATTCACCAACCTTATGAAAAACCGGGCTTTAACATACAAATCAACGACAGTCGCGGTAATGCCCTCGCCTGCAGTTACTATGACATACAGTTGCAAGACCAGGAAACCGTCAACGGATTCAAATCT
>CAZAVR010000306.1:0-5453 GCA_964488435.1 uncultured Cytophagales bacterium
CAAATGCTTTGGCAGCGGCCAGGTGGCCCAATTCGTGTAATCCAACTAAAATGGACAGACCCAGAATGAGCTGTCCGACCATTATCAAAATTTCCATTGAATTGTTTTTGTTTCTGTATCGAAAACCTATAACGTAATTTTAATCGGCAAAGTTACGGAAATGCCCTGATAAAATGAGAAAATAAGAATGGAGCTGGTTTCGTTGAGCATTTGCCGCGATGGGCGCTGTCAAAACTTAACCGGATAAAGAATATCCGGTGTCAGATATTAATACTACATAACCCGTGGATTATTTATTTTGCAGGGTTATATTGCCATCTATTGAATTTTCCCGTCACAATAACCTTCCCAATGAAAGAAACGTATAGAAGTATTCCAGCAAGCCTGCCTGTCGTTTTATTAATGCTTTTTTGCGCCACATCCTGTGCGCCCAAAATTCGCTCCAGTCTTACGCATAAGTATCCACCATTAAGTCACCACCAAAAAGTAGCGGTATACAGGAAAAGTGCACCTCTGCCTGAGCAATCAGAGTTGCTTGGCCAGGTAAGTGTAGGAGATGCCGGCATGACTACGCGCTGTTCTTACTTTGAAGTTCTTGATATCATCATGGATAATGCCAGGAAGGCAGGAGGAAATGCGATCAGGATTGTAGAACATAGGGTGCCCGACTTTATGAGTACTTGTCATCGGATCAAAGCGGACGTCCTTAGAGTAGATCTGGAAAGCCAGGTAGCGCTTCAGCCGAATGATCTGGCTGATTTTTCGGGTAATAGTCAGGATGTCATACCTGTAGATTTTTTGGGAGAGAAGAAAACTGCACCTGTATTTGACAAATGGAGATTCGGCGTTCAGGGTGGCTATGCCTATCGTACAGGTAAAATCAGTAACCAGTTGCCTGCTGCATACCGGGATTACTTGAAAAAGTTGAAATCGGGATATACGATAGGTGGAGATTTGCATTACTTTTCTGTCGAAACGCTGGGTTTCGGACTTCGTTATGACTATAACAGAAGCAAAAATTCACTGTCAGGAGCGAACGGTATAGAAGAAGATATCAGTATGCATTATTTTGGGGCGTCCATGCTTAATCGTTATATAATGCAGGGAGGTAAAGCAAGCTTTTTATTGGGTATTAATATGGGTGCACAAACTTACAGGGATGATGCGCTACTGTCAGGCGCGAGAAAGGTGATTACTGGCAGTAATCTTGGGCTTGGAATGGAAACTGGTGTAGATTTTAAACTTAGTCCTGGTGCCGCCCTGCATATCGGCGCTTCATTTTTAATGAGTAATCTCCGAAAAATCAAAGTAGATCACGGAACCCACCAGGAATCAATAGAGTTGGATAAAGATGATATGGAGAACCTGTCGAGGTTTCAGCTGACGCTTGGATTGAAATTCGGGGGGAAAGCACAGCGCACGCAGTAGCTCTGTCAGTTAAGGAAAAAGGCCGGGGGCAATGCCTCCGGCCTTTGAGATTCTGACACCAAATTATAAGGTCTTTTGAAGATCGTACGATCTATTTTTTTAGTTCGTAGTCCGCATTAACCGGATCCCAATGGGTCCACTTGTCGGTCCAGTCGGTGGTTGAAAACGCTCCGGAATAGGTTGTTGGCTCGAATCCTGTCGGTAGGGTGGCGCCGCCAGTCAGCAGCGGAGAGCCTGACTGCGGGAGAAGTACAGGTTTCACCGCGAGTTTATTGAAGTTTGCGTCCAGTTTCAGGTCAGCGAGATTGGCAATGACGCTGTTTTTGCTACCAGTTGGCTTGAATTCAGCTTCTGTGATACCTTCAAGTGCTCCATTGGTGGCCGCACCGAAGCCAGCCAGGTGCACACCGTCAAATTTCATTCTGCCCGCCTTAAAGTTGGCGATGGTCGAGGCGTCATGAATACGCAGGCCTGATCTTGGCCACGCACCCGTAAATACACTGTTGTAAACTGAAATAGAAGAATTGCGTCTGATCCGAAGCGCTGAAGCGAATTTTGGATTGACTGCGCCAGGAGCCATGGCTACTGTAATATTAGCAAATTTACCGGAAGTCTGCGGAGTAGCCTGCGTACCATCGCTGTCATTGTCCGACTCAAATCCATTGGAGTCACCTGCCTCGTCAGCTACCGCAGGGTCCCTCAGCACAAGTCCGTATTGCACGAACCCACTGTAACCGTTGTCTGAATCAAAGTCATCGTCGAGTCCGCGATAAGCGATCAAATGTTTTGCATTTACGGTTCCACCGAACCATTCGAATGAGTCGTCACCGGCGTAGGAGACCTGAACGTAATCGATTTTGGTTCCGGAACCCACACCTGCCATCGTGAGGCTGTTGATTTCCTGGTTGGTCGCGTAGGCAATACCGGCAAATTCTATCCTTACGTATTTCAGTTCACCTGAGTTGTCAGCCGGGTCATTGCCGCCATACTCTGTCAGATCTTCCCCTTCCACTTTTGCGGGGGTCTTGTTTACAGGTGCCTTGCCACAAATAACAAGTCCGCCCCAGTCACCGGTGGCACGCTGTCCGGCGGGCTGTGAGGAGGTGAATACGATGGGAGCGTCGGCCGACCCAACCGCGATAATTTTTGCGCCGGGCTTGACGAACAAAGCACCCTTTGTAGTTTTATCTCCTTTGATAATGGTTCCCGGTTCAATGGTAAGTACAGCACCTGGCTCTACATAGACCCATCCTGAGAGAATATATTGGTTGTTTGCGGTCCATTTTACGTTTCCGGAGATGAGCCCGGAGATCACTTTTGCGTCACCGGGGATAACGATATGGTCGTCGTCGTCCCCATCCCTGTTACAAGCCGTGAAGGCGATCATCAGTAGGCTTGCGAACAATAAGTTTAGTAGTTTACCTGAATTTTTCATGAATTTGTTGTTGTTAATTAAATGGAACTTCGTCTTCAGTTGTTAAAATTTATAGGTAAGGCCAAGGGTTGAGTACGTGCCGCGACGGAAGGTCTGATAAGACTCATCGAGTGAATTTATTTTTTGATCCAGGTTGCTGTCCTGGATGAGTCGGAACTTTTGGTTCAGGAGATCCTGTACACCGAGTTTGATTTCAATTTTTGATCCGAGTGACTTGATGAGGTTAAGATCAATCACATGACGAGGCATTTCATATACTGTAGGCTGGACTTCCTTGTCTCCTACCATGAAAATCCGCTTGCCGATAACGTTGTACAAGATATTCATCTGCAGGCCGATCAACGGGTCGTTATAATAAATGCCGCTGTTGATGAGGTAGGGGGATTGCCCCTGCAGCTGGCGATTTTCTTCCTGTCCGGCAAAGCCTGTCAGTACGTCGCTTTTAATGAGCGCAGCATTCAGCAAAAGGGTCAGTCTGTCAGCAAAGCCGGAATTGGTAACACCTTTTAGCGATTTACGTATCTCCAGTTCAGCACCGTAGGTAGAGGCCTCGGCGGCGTTGTCTACAGAGAAAGACACCCCCGAACCCGAGTAGTTTACCCGTGTTTCAATAGGATTGAGGAAATGTTTGTAGAACCCGGCAAGTGAGATCACCTCTCCGTCGGCAGGATAGAATTCATAGCGTATATCGGCGTTCTGGATAGAAGGGGTTTTGAGATTCGGATTTCCAACTCTGGTTACGTCGAAAGTAAAGTCATAGTAGTTGAAAGGCGCAAGTTCCCTGAATTCCGGACGGTTCAGCGTGATGCTATAAGCGAGGCGTACCAGCGACTTTGGCGTGAAATTATAAGAAAGATTGGCTGACGGAAGTACGCGGAATACCGGATTGTCAACTTTTACCTTTGCTCCTGAGCCTCTTAGTCTGCTTTGTAGCTTTTGGTGGTTATTCTCTGCTCTTACTCCGAGTGATGCTTTGAATTTTTCGTTGAAAGGGATAGAGGCTCCCACGTATCCAGCCATCAGGAAGTTCTGTGCAGTGTATTTGTCGTCAAAGTTCGTCCTCTCTCCGTAGTAAAGTCTGTCGAGGGCGATGTTTGATACATCGAAAAGTTCGTCCGGTCCCTGGCTGAGGATTTCCTCTGAAACACCTCCCGGGTTACTAAGGTTAAACCACCTTGCTGTAAATATCCTGTCCTTGTAATCCACAAATGCACCTGCTCTTAACTTGATATCCAGTTGATCGTTGTCTGCTGCACCGGGCCTCTTTATTTTATGTTCTATGTCCGCTCTGAATGTACTGGTGTATTCATTCAGAGAAGAGTAGAATCTGGCACCGCGGGTAAGGCTGGCGTTACTTCCGGGTACAACCTCCACCCTGAACGGGTCGTTGGTTCCTATGTTTCTGCTGGTTACGAGTCTTCTGAAATCCGGCTCGT
Source organism: uncultured Cytophagales bacterium (assembly GCA_964488435.1). Classification (GTDB taxonomy): domain Bacteria; phylum Bacteroidota; class Bacteroidia; order Cytophagales; family Spirosomataceae; genus JBEBSO01. Next base: position 4,300 of record CAZAVR010000306.1, read on the forward strand.
CACGGTTGGTCAGTCCGAACGCCCCCGTCCATTTCACTGTAGTCAGTCCGGAAAGTGTATGCGTGCCGCTGAGCTGTCCTGTATAGATGCTTTTCGATTCATAGCGGAAGGCATAGTTTTGAACATCGCGATCGTTATCGTTGCTGTAACCTTCACGGTAGGTTGTTTCTTTGGTGCTCAACTGATTGAACAGGTTCCTGAACTCGATTTTGTGATTAGGATTGACAAAGAAGGCCCAGTTCGACATGATTCCAAGCCGCGTATTCTGACCGTAGTACTGATCACGATAGTAGGTGTCAATTTCAGAGGATCTGGTGGCAGGATTAAAAGCCAGATAGCGATGTTGTTCCGTATCCAGAAATTGTCCTGCACTGGAATAACTGATGTTATTGAAAGTGGTAAGCCTTTTATCGCCGATATACATGTTCCGGTTGTAGCCGATAGAGGCTCTCAGGTCGGGAGTTATGTTTTTGTTTTGCAGGTCAAAAAAGCCGGGAAGATTCCGAAAGGCATTCAGCGTGTTTTCCGATGGTTTGTTTTCTGCTATCAATGTATTTGTTTTTGGAAATGAGGAGGGGAGTTTTCTGTCTCCTGCGCCAAATCCCAGCCAGTCCATTGAGGAGCCTTTGTAGTCAGATGCACTTCGGAAGGTAGTGTTGCCTCTCACACCAGTGGACAGGTTCACCGAGAAGCCGTCTTCGTCCGGAATGGTTTTGGTATAGATCTTGATCACTCCTCCGGAAAATTCGCCCGGCAGCTCGGGAGCTCCCGATTTGATAATCAGCATCCGGTCGATGGCAGAACTGGGAATGAGGTCAAATGAAAACGATTTGGCATCCACTTCTGTGGAAGGGGTGATCGCGTCGTTGAGCATGACGGTGTTGTACCGTTCGTTGAGTCCTCTGACAATGACGAAGCGGTCGTCCTGGATGGATACACCCGGAATCCGGCGTATTACCTGGGAGGCATCGCGGTCCTGGGTACGCTGTATCTGCTGTGCAGAGATCCCTACTGCTACCTGTTCTGCCTGTCTGACCTCAGTAATGACGGAGATATCTGTAAATGTTTTCCGTTGTCCTACCACCTTTACCTCCTGGAGCGTGGATATGTCGTCTTCCATGGTGGTGTTTATATTGACAGTCTGGTTTGGATAG
>CAZAVR010000307.1:0-5440 GCA_964488435.1 uncultured Cytophagales bacterium
GTAGATTTTCAAGAAATGGACATACAGAAAATAAGGGAAAACCTTGAACGTGAAATAAACAACTACAGCTACGGAGCAGAGCCGCCGGCACTCTACGATCCGATCCGCTATATTATGGATCTCGGAGGAAAAAGGTTCCGGCCTTTACTCACACTACTTTCTTCCGCGTTGTTTACAAATGAAACGGAGAAGGTCATCAAACCCGCCATGGCCGTAGAGGTTTTTCACAATTTCACTTTGATGCATGACGATATCATGGACAAAGCCCCCTTACGCCGGGGAAAGCCGACTGTGCATCAAAAATGGAATGAAAACACAGCCATCCTATCGGGAGACGTTATGCTTGTAAAGGCTTATGAGCTACTGGTAGACGTGGATCCGCTCGTGATCAGACAGGTATTGATCCGGTTTGGACGAACAGCCGCACAGGTTTGTGAAGGCCAGCAGCTGGATATGATTTTTGAGCAGAGAGACGAGGTCTCCACCGACGAATACATGGAGATGATACGGCTCAAAACCTCAGTTCTTTTGGGATTTGCCATGGAGTTAGGCGGTATGATCGGAGGGGCAGACCAGGCTACGTCCGATCTTCTTTATGAGGCCGGGGAAAATCTCGGATTAGGATTTCAGCTCAAAGATGATCTTCTGGACGTATACGGAGATCCTGAAAAATTCGGAAAACAACCGGGGGGAGACATCATTGCCAATAAGAAAACGTTTTTGCTGATCGAAGCCCTTAAAAAAAGCAGAGACGCCGACCGCGGGGAATTACTGAACTGGCTGGCAAGAGAAAAATTTGACGAAGAGGAAAAAGTAGCCGCTGTGCGTCGAATCTATGATAAACTGGACATCAGGAGCTTTGCTGAAAACGAAATTCAATATCGTTTTTCGAAGGGAATCGAAAAGTTAAGCCAGGTCAGCGGAGACCGTGAAGCGAAACAATCTCTGCTACAGTTTGTTGAACAGCTCGTCGAAAGAGATAAATAAAGAATATTTGTTTGATGCACAGTAGGTCCCCTTTTAACGATATAAGAAGATTGTTTTAATATTTCAATTTTTATTATGCTGATTCATTCTGTTTATTTCTGGCTTAAGGAGCAAGAGAATCCTGACGCCCGCAAATCTCTGCTGGAAGGACTACATTCACTTCAGGGGATAAAGCCACTGCATAGCTCTTATGTGGGCGGCCCTGCCGAGACAAGACGCCCCGTTATCGACTCGACGTACGACTTCGCGCTTGTTCTTATTTTCGATAGCCTCGAGGATCATGACAAATACCAGGTCGATCCGGTACATCTGAAGTTTATCGAAGAAAAAGCACCGCTTTGGGCCCGGGTTCAGATCTACGACAGCCTGGGTTAGTAATCCACAAAATATCATAGTTATCCACAAGTTACTGTGGATAACTATGATATTTTCAACACGATCTTCCCAAACTGCTTCCCTGACTCCATATATCTCAGCGCATATTCTGCATCACGGAGTTCGAATACCTGATCTACGATCGGCACGATTGACTTTTCCGAAACGAAATGGATCATCTCGTTAAATTCGCTCTCCGTACCCATGGTGGTTCCCAGTATATTAATCTGTTTGAAGAATACTTTTGCCGGAACAATGTCCGTAATGTTTCCGCTGCCTCCGCCATATACACATATCCTCGCTCCTGATCTGGCCACATCTATCAGTCGCGCAAAACCGGGTCCTCCTGCACTGTCAACAATAACATCGAAGTACCCGTGCTTGGTAGCATGAGCCTTGACAAGCAGATCCCTGTACCAGGTGGGCGTATTGTAATCTACTCCACCTTTCGCGCCAAGCTTCACGAGTCGATCGATTTTCCGGGGACTACCGGACGTAACCCAAACTTCTGCGCCCAGTTCGAGTGCAAACTGGAAGGCGATCAGTGCTACTCCGCCGCCTGCACCTGTAATCAGCACTTTATCTCCCTCCCGGATCTGCCCGCGTGTTGTCAGCGCTCTCCAGGCGGTGAGACCACCCAAAGGCAGCGCTGCGGCTTGTTCGAAGGACAGATGGGCCGGTTTCTCATAAAGATACCTGGCCTCTACTTTAACATATTCTGCGAAGGTTCCCTGATCAGGCAGGCCCAGTATTTTGTGATCGGATCCATAAAAGGCAGGGTTACTTCCCCAGTTATGAGAAGGATTGATGATCACCTCCTTGCCCAGCCATTCTTTCGACACCCCGCTTCCGAGATCTGTCACCACACCCGCCCCATCAGATCCGGGTATAACAGGTACTTTTATCCCTGGATACAATCCTTTCTGAATCCATACGTCCCGGTGGTTCAGGGCAGCGGCTCTCAGCCTTATAACCACCTCTCCTTCTCCCGCTACCGGATCCGGGCTTTCCTTAAAATGCAGCGGCTCGTGCAAATTTTCTAAAACAGCAGCAAACATATATTATCTGGTTAAAACGAAACACATTCATCAATATGATATTGTGCGTTTCACTGTCAAACTTAAATATGGGAACAATTTATAAAATTCCCTCGCTGATCGTTCAATTTTGTTATTTCAAGCCCTTTTCTGTTAAAAAACCCTGGTTTTGTTTATATATTGCACTAAGCGTAAAAACGCCCGCGTGATTCCAGACTTCAGCAGGGCCTTTCGTACTGAGCAGATAAATGGAAACCCAACCACCAATAGATCCCGGATTATGAAAGGAAAAACGTTTTTAATCACCGGAGCCAGCAGAGGCATAGGCAAGGCCATCGCTTTAAGGCTTGCCCGGGAAGGTGCGAATATCGTCATTGCCTCCAAATCAGTCAAAGAAGACGGGAGACTGGAAGGAACCATATTTTCAGCAGCTGAAGAAATTGAAGCAGCCGGGGGAAAAGCCCTGCCTGTTGCCTGCGATATCCGCTTTGAAGATCAGATCAGTCATGTGATGGAGCAGACGCTGTCTGCATTCGGCAGACTGGATGGCCTGGTCAACAATGCTTCCGCCATTTCGCTGGCTGATACGGAACATACAGAAACGAAGAGGTTTGACCTGATGCACAGCATCAATGTAAGGGGAACATTCCTGGTTACCAAACAGGCGCTTCCATTACTCCGGAAGTCAGGAGATGCGCATATACTCACTTTATCTCCCCCGTTAAATATTACCCCTCAATGGATGAGCCTCTCTGTTGCCTACAGCCTCACCAAATTCAACATGAGCATGATGACCATCGGATGGGCGGAAGAATTCCGAAGCGACGGCATAGCCGCGAACGCGCTCTGGCCGGTCAGCACGATAGCCACAGCGGCGATACGGAATATCGTGGGCGGAGAAGAAATGATAAAGCGCAGCAGAAAGCCGGATATCATGGCAGACGCAGCCTACTTCATCCTCTCTCAGCCGGCGTCCGGTTTTACCGGAAACCTGCTGCTCGACGAAGAGGCATTGAAAAGGGCTGGTATTACCAGCTTTGACCATTACGCAGTCAGTCCGGGCGCCTCACTTCAGAAAGATTTGTTTCTCTAATTTAAAATTAATTCCGCCTCATCATTCATGAAGAATGTATTTTTCGAAGGAAATGTAATCTGGGCACAGCTTGATGCAAATATGCACCTGAGACATTCGGCCTATGCTGATTTTGCCGCTCAGGGCCGTCTCGAACTTCTCAATCAGTCCGGAATCACAGAACAACTCATCCGTGAACTGCGGATTGGGCCTATTCTTTTCAGAGAAGAAAGTGTATACCTCCGCGAAATAAGAGCCAATGACCAGGTAAAAGTCACCTGTGAACTGACCAAATGCAGACAGGATGCTTCGCGCTGGTCGTTCAGGCAGGAAATCTACCGGGGCGACGGCATTAAATCAGCTGTTCTGAATGTCGACGGCGCCTGGATTGATATGGAAAAACGTAAACTGACCACATTGCCTGATGCATATATCGCGGCTTTTCTCGACCGGTTACCCAAAAGTGAGGATTTCGAGTGGCTTCCGGCTTCCAGGTGACCTTTTACCAGACAGGTTATGAACAAACTACAGAACCAGTTATTGAAAGCCAGGCATTCCAGCTGGAATCTTTGGCTGCTGAATTGGGGCCTTTGGAGAATGGTTCCGTTTAACCGTCCTCACCGTTTGAAAATAACCGAAATTACCGACCATGGCCTGACGATATCCGCCCGGAACATCCGATCCAATCAGAACCATATCCGGGGGATACATGCCTGCCTTCTGGCCACGCTCTGTGAGTATGCTTCAGGCCTTTGTCTTCTTTCCCAACTTTCCCCGGAAGACTACCGGATCATACTGAAGAGTATCCGGATGACCTACCACTATCAGGCAAAGCAAAATGTGGAAGTCACATTTGTCATTACCCCCGAACAAATGGAAGAATGGATCCTGGCTCCTTTGAAAAAGGAAGATAAAGTGTTTCATGAATTTGCCGTTGAAGTATATGATACTGACAAGCATCACATCTGTACAGGGAATGTTAACTGGCAGATAAAAAGCTGGAAAAATGTAAAAACGAAATTTTGAAACAGTCGGATTTGCCCTGGAAAGGGGGACCGATAATTCCGACGTAAAATTTGGAATTATCAAAAAAAATACGTAACTTTTACAGATGGACTGCTTTGCCCGTCCTATATCCCTTTCAACTTCATAAACTTTTTTACCTCTTCACCCCAGATCGCATACCCCTTGTTATTCAGGTGCGTTTGATCTCTCGCATATTCAGGCTTTAAACCTGCACCATCCGAAAGCAATGCATTGACATCTATATAGTCAATCCCTTTGTTCTTGCAAAAATCAACAAGAAAGCTATTCAGACTGTCGACCTGCACGTTGCTCTCCGGATCGCCGACTTCATGTAAGGTGAGCTGTACTACAGGAGTAATACCATTGTCTATGAGCTTTTCGAGGATAGCTGCATAATTGGCTCTGATTTTATCCTGGCACACACCCATATTGATGTCGTTGATCCCGGCCATAAAAAAACAGATATCAGGGCTATATTTTAACACAGCATACGGAATCTGCTGATCCAGGTGGTGGGTAGTAAGACTGGCAATCGCACTGTTTTGAAGATCTGTTCTGTCCAGGAGCTCAAGCCACCTCCCCTGAGAAGTCATGGAATCCCCGAAAAACACGATACGGGCCTCCCCTTTCATTTCGATCAGCCGATACACCCACTTGTCCCGAAAAACGACCAGCGCTGTCACCATAATAGTAAGCAGCACTATATTCAGCAAAACGGACAACTTGAGATAATAGGCGGTTTTCCACATGTTCAGTAAAATTAGGACGGGTAAAAATAGTCACAAAAGACATTTTTTAAGCCAAACCAATATAACATAAGTAAATTATATTTATATTTGAAATATATTATAATCTAAATGAATTACCCTGTCCATGCAAACGAGGAAAAATGACGGTGGACGTGGTGCGGGCATTAATCCACATAACCGGTTTGAGCGCCTTA
>CAZAVR010000308.1:0-5437 GCA_964488435.1 uncultured Cytophagales bacterium
AAGAACTAGCTAACCTTTTAGAAAAATCAGTCCAGTTTATAGGGGTTTAAGACAACAAGGAGTGCAGTCGTTATGCTGTGTGCGGCTTGGGAGCGATATAATGAGGATTTATTATTAGAATCGATTCAATATTTAACTATTAAAGTTGATGATATTAATAGTTTGAACAAAACCATTAAAAAGACAATAAGTAATCGAGTGAAAAGCGACTCAAACGAAATTAAGCCAATTGAATTAGCAGGGATTGGATGGAAAGAGGTCTGGATTAGTTATGCGCGGCAAGAGACGGAATTGTTAAATACACCGAAGTCAGATAGGCTTGAAACACTTTTCAATAAGTATTTGGGATTGCCAGCTTATACAAGCTTTTGGAAAACTCAAAATCCCGGCGAGATAGACAGTTTTGTTTCAGATAGAGGGGAGATTGCACATAACGGAAACAAAGCTACTTATATTACCATGACTAAACTTAGGAAGTATCAAGATTTAGTAATAGAGAACGTAATAGAAATCGACTCCAAAATGGCTGATGAGCTGAAAAGGATGGCTAGTGAGTTGGAATTGCCTTGGATGAAACATTATTCTAAAGAACTGAGGAACTATAAGTGAATTTTGCACAGTAAAGTAAACACTTGGAAATATATTGTTTAGGTATCAAACGGATGATTCTAGTCTAATTGCCGAAGTAGGAATTGTAAAAATAAATATTTAGGTAGTCTTCAAAGTAATTTAAATGCTTTTCCTTGTAGATTAATCTACAAGCCCCTATATTTGTCTATGAAGCAATTTACATCGGTACCGGAGGCGTTCGAGTGGTGGCTGAAAAATGTTTATCCGTCATTGCCTCCTGATCAGAAGAAGGGCAAGGCGGTTTCTGCCTGGCGGGATTTTACCCATGGTGGGGGAGTTTCTGAGAAGCGGATGAGGGAGATTCTGATCGAGTTTGGAAAATTTGATATTAAAACAATAATTACTTACAACCCTTAACGGGGTTTTTATTTGATAAGATCTTGTAGAGTAATCTACAAATATTTGGTTAAAAAAAGAGGCTGCGCCACTCTCGAAAAGTTTGCAGCCCCTCTATGTCCCACGGGCTTACGCCCACTAAACAACCCAAAACTATGGAAAATCTCCATAACAAACAACCACGCGCAGCGCTCATAGCCATGATCGGTGGTGACCCCGGGGAGCGCCCCCCGGCAGGGTTTTATACCCACAACATTCAAAGAGAAGAAGACCGGATCCGGGAATTGGTAGACAGGATCGTTGACGAAGCCTGTCCGGTCGGTATGGCTAAGCTACTCGAGCAGATGATCAACTGCGTGCAGGTACTGGACGCGGAAACCGACCTGATCGTAAGTGAGCTAATGGACGACGTCTGGCGGCTGGCCAATCTGAACGTGCTGCTGGTACAGTTGCATACGAGTAAAAAGAATATTCTGGAATATAGGAAGGAGCTGGCAGTGCTGAGGGAGGGGGATAACCTATATGTCAATAAATAAGCTGCTACAGGTACGATAAAGCGTTCTCCCCTCTCCTTCAAGGAGAGGGGGCCGGGGGGTGAGGTAAAATGTGCGATCCGGGGGCGGTCCATCGCAAGACGAGGTAAAAAGCGCACCGTGCAGCGAAACCAAATCCCCCTTTACCTCAATCGTCGAAAAATTTGAATTTCTCCTGGAAAATAGGTATATTTACTAATAGGATAATTGAATGATTATTGGCTTAGTGAGATTCAAAAACGGATCATGACAAAAGTAACTTTTGATACAAAATTTCAGAGGGAGAGGTATATGAACACCGTTAAGGAGTTGCGTGCAAGAAACTTCAAAAGGAATCTTCCATTTTTGATACTTTCGGATGAACTTCCCGATGGACAAGTGTATCGTGAATTTCCTGACGGTCGCATAGAGGTTCAGCAGGTTTCCATTCAAGGGGCTGAATATGATTCTACAGTAGTTCGAATCCTGCTTCCTTCAGACGCAGAACGCGTCAGAAGAGAACATGAATTACGCTAAAGCGACACTCCTCGTTATATCCGGCCCCAATGGGTCCGGTAAGTCAACGCATATTCAGACCATGTTGCCAGATCAGTTTGAAGGGATTTTTTCCTTTGACAGAGATTTGACGAGAGCTGAGTTTGCGAGAGAACTAAGCTCCCAAGACTTTCCTTTTGAGCTAATCCCTAAGAAATCAACCGAAATGATGGAGGCAAAGCTCGTTGAGAAGATGCGCGCTGCGATTTTCCGTCGTGAACATTTTGTTCTGGAAACACCGCTCTCGCACCCGGACTATTGGAAGTATCTGGATCTTTTTGAGAATGCCGGTTATCAGATTCAGCTGAACTATCTGTGCCTGGATAATATCAGCAACTGTATCGCAAGGGTTGGACAAAGGGTGTCTGAAGGTGGACATTATGTAGCTCCCGACACAATTAAAGGTGTTTATGAGAAAAACCTCGAACATATCGATACCTATCGTAGTGTATTTAAGCGAATTGAACTCTTTGATGGGATGACGATACCGACTTTACTGACTGTTTTAGAATATGACGAAATTGTCTTTACACAAGAATATGCTTTGACAAAGAGGTGGATAAAAGAAGGTCTTCCTTCCATTGCTGATAAAATTCAGTTTTATTTTAGTGGATTGCCAAGGTAATGCGGGTTATAAAGGTGGTGCTGAGGGAGGGGGAGCTCTTATATCGATAAATAAGTCGCCAATACGTAGGATAAGCGCTATCCCCCCTCTCCTTGAAGGAGAGGGGGGCCGGCGATCCGGGGGCCAGGGGGTGAGGTAAAAAGTGCAGCGGCCTGGCGAAATCAAATCCCCCTTTACCTCAAAGATAATCTCATTTCAAAATCCTGGGCCTTATCAAAATTGTACCTTTTGCACGCCTTTCCGGATTTTCAATCCTGTTTTCAAAGACCAATGCTCCGCTATCGCTGATTTTGAATCGGTGCCGTTAGCAAATGGATCTGTGCGACACATACCACTGGGTAGAAATCCAGGCCTGTCCTTGTCGTGGCAAAAGCTGGAATAATTCCTTAAGCAGACATTCCGCCCGCGCGATATAAAGTATTTTATTTATTTTTGTAAAATAATCCTGCGTATTCGCACCTCTTTTATTTGAATCCTATATGACTGCCCTCGTCTTCATTGCCTTGTATTTGTCGATGCTAAAGTTTTACACGTCCGGCCCTGCTTTTACCCGGGGCCAGGTTCGTTATTCTTATCTTCTAACAGTCGTTTCGCTGGCCGCTTTCGTAGCTATTTCTACCAATACTCAGTCTGTTCGGCGCCGTTGAATCGTGGGCGGTCAAAGGGCTTTGGTCCCTGCTGGTACTGTTTCTTTTGCTCACCACCCCGTTACGTACCCTCGGCCCCCTCTTAACGGAGTGGCTGCAGCGCGGCAGGCAGCTCTACCTCAAAGTTGGCACACCGCTGAGCATTGCTATCGGATTGATGTTGTTACTGACCGCTGTCGCGGCGGTGGTATCGGCACCCAACAACATGGATTCGATGTACTACCATGCCTCGCGTATAGCTCATTGGACACAAAACAAGGACGTCAATTATTATGCCTCACACAATCTGGTAGCCATTACCCTGTTTCCGCTGGCTGAGTATATTTGTCTGCACCTGTATCTGTTGCCGGGCCATGATTTCTATTTTCAGTTGGTGCAATGGACTGCCTTCACAGCCAGTTTGACTGCTATATCCCTGATTGTAACCTATTTTACTGCTTCGCGCGGAGCGCTTCGTTTCAGTTTGTGTTTTGCCGCCACCCTGCCCATCGCAGTGCTGCAAAGTATGACAACGCAAAACGACCTGCTCGCAGGCACCTGGTCGGTAATAGCTGTTGCCTTGTTGTTCGAATCCAACCGCTCCGCAAGTAAGTGGTTGGCCCTGGGGGTGGTAGCCGGATTAGGAGCCATGACAAAACCCATTTTTGTTTTTTACACCTGGCCTTTTTTCATGTATATTCTGTGCCAATATGCGTTTCGGGCTCCGCGAAAGGCCCTGATTGCAGCGGTGGTGATCGGCGTACTATCGGTGCCCTTTTTCACATTTACGCTGGCCCGAAACCTGGACATGCATCAATCGTTTTTTGGCAACTCCAGCAACGGACTCCAGCATCTATATTCTTGGCGCGTTTTTGTTTCGACCTTTGTTAAACACATCGCCATGAACCTTGGCTTCTTGTCTCCGGGCGACATGTTTAACACTACCCTCATGAAGCTCATGAACCAGATCCATGACGTGATCGGCCGACCCCTCAACGATGGAGCCACGGACGCGAATGTTTTTAAGTTTTCGAGACTCAATCAGGACGAAGACCTGAGCGCAAATTTTTTGCACGGCTGGCTGATTTTGTTTACCCCGCTGGTCTTCTTTTTTCGACGCACCGAGACAAAGTGGCTGCTGTACGCACTCTGTACCTTTCTGGGTTTTCTGACGGCCTGCGCAACTATACCTTATCAGATTTTCGGGTCGCGACTACAAATGCCGTTTATGCTGATGATGACTCCTTTGATCGGCGCTATATGGGCAACACGGGTGCCCAGAATTATCCCAGTGTTGAGTGTTGTGTTTTTGTTGTTTAGCGTGTCCTATGTCTTTTTAAGCAATGCGCGCCCGATGGTCTCAACGCGGTGGTTTTTCAACGAGGTCTTCCCGTCCATCAGCCAGAGCCTCAATTTAAGGATTGATTTGAAGAGAGCTACTCATATCAAGAAAAAGAGCATTTTTTCGATGTCGCGAGAAGAAATGTTATGGAGAGAGCTTTATCCGAGTATGGATTCGCTTTTTAACGAGGTGTACAGGCTTGCCCCACGCAATGTAGGGTTGGTTTTTACCAATGAGGCAGCCTGGAACTATGCCTATCAGCAGTCGCTGCCCAAAGGCGCCTCTTTTGAGCACGTATTGATCAAAAACAACTCGAAACGCCTGGAGAATAACACATTTGTGCCCGACGTAATTGTGAGCGACAACCGTCAACCTGACGATTCACTACTTTGCCACAGTTTTGTGTACAAGTTGCACTGGAAAGGCAGCGGCGGCAGCATTTATGTGCTTCCGGAAGTACGACGGGTGGCATTAGAATAGCCTTCAATTGTTGGAAAATTTGAATTTCCCCGGGAGCGCAGGTATGATGATCGGTCTGTGCGACACAGACCTCGGGGCAGATCAAATCCCCTTTTACCTCACTCATCGAAAAATTTCAATTTCTCTTGTGGAAATAGGTAATGATTATAGGTCTGTGCGACACAGAACACGGGTGTAGATATAATTAAGTTACGGCAAAAAAATGAAAAATACAAGAAAATTCAGAGAATAATGATGCATCTTGAGTTTGTCGATTCTTCCCGGAATCACTATCATTACAGTAAAACTACTGGCGCCAGCCTCTAATTAACACAATGATTTTACTCTATCA
>CAZAVR010000309.1:0-5417 GCA_964488435.1 uncultured Cytophagales bacterium
TACGGGGGTGAGTCTTGATATAGCTAATGAGGCGCTCAGGTTAGCTGCGCAGAAGTTGCCGATCAAGACAAAGTTTGTAGTACGGCGTGATTACCAGGCCGATTAATTAGAAAGTGTCGACAGTTCGGAACTGCTAACGAAACCAAGTGATGAAAAAACAAGACATAAGTGCTCTTACGGTAGAACAACTTACAGAGCAGGTAGCCCAGGAGAGAGAGCGTTTGCTCAGATTGAAATTTGCCCACGCGGTTTCTCCTATTGAAAACCCGATTCGTATCAGATACAGCCGCAGAGAAATAGCGCGCCTTCTTACATCGATATCGGCAAAATCTAATTCACAGCAATAATTAGTTAAAGAAGCTGAAAAATGGAGGCAATAAAAAGGAATCTTCGTAAGGAAAGAGTAGGCCGCGTAGTCAGTAATAAGATGGAGAAATCTGTTGTGATTACGGTAGAGCGGAGAGTAAAGCACCCTATTTACGGAAAGTTTGTTCAGAAAACTTCTAAGTTGATGGTGCACGATGAAAACAACGAATGTGGCATAGGAGATACCATTAAAGTAATGGAAACCCGTCCCCTGAGCAAGAACAAACGTTGGAGGTTAATAGAAATCATTGAAAAAGCTAAGTAAACAATGGTACAACAAGAATCCAGACTTTCGGTGGCCGATAACAGTGGCGCCAAGGAAGTACTCGTGATAAGAGTGCTTGGAGGAACCGGGAAAAGATATGCATCGGTCGGTGATAAGATCGTGGTCACTGTGAAAGCAGCACTTTCTTCTGGTAACATAAAAAAGGGAACTGTTTCTAAGGCAGTTGTGGTAAGAACCAAGAAAGAAGTTCGTCGTAAAGACGGGACTTATATCCGGTTCGAAGACAATGCGGCGGTTCTCCTCAATAATAACGATGAGCCACGTGGCACCCGTATTTTCGGTCCCGTAGCCCGCGAGCTTCGTGAGAAACAGTTCATGAAGATTGTTTCACTGGCTCCTGAAGTTTTGTAATTCACCAGCCTGATAAAAATTATATAAAATGGGAACTATTAAAGCTAATTTACCTGTAAAGAGACACGTTCGCGCTGGGGACACTGTTTTGGTAATTGCAGGTAATTCAAAAGGCAAGAGCGGCCGTATCAAGCAGGTATTGGTTGACAAGCAGCGTGTGTTGGTAGAGGGCGTTAACATGATTACAAAACACCTTAAGCCAAACGCTCAGAATCCACAGGGAAGTATCGAAAAAAGAGAGGGATCTATCCATATCAGCAATGTGAAGCTGGTGGATCCTGCGACCGGCGAGCCTACACGGACCGGCCGGAAGCTTAACGAAAACGGCAAGCTTCAGCGTTTTTCGAAAAAGACCGGTAAGTTTATCGCAGATAGTAAATAATTTATAAATGGTGGGTCGGAAATTCACCAGTAAAAACGTCAAATAATGGCAACTCCAATTAGCAAGGATTTATACAATAAGGAGATTGTACTTAAATTGAAAGAGAAGTTTCAGTTTAAGTCAGTCATGCAGGTGCCCAAGCTTACGAAAATTGTACTTAACAAGGGTATCGGTGCGGCGGTAGCCGACAAGAAGCTGGTAGATATCGGTGTGGAAGAGTTGGGATTGATTACCGGCCAGAAGGCTGTCCCTACGCTTTCAAAGAAGTCTGTGTCAAACTTTAAATTGCGTGAAAACATGCCTATCGGTGCGAAGGTTACGCTTCGTGGCGAGCGCATGTATGAGTTTTTAGATCGTTTGACCACGGTAGCACTTCCACGTGTAAGAGATTTCAAGGGGATTAGCGACAAAGGTTTTGATGGTCGTGGCAACTATACTTTTGGTGTAAAGGAGCAGATTATCTTCCCTGAGATCAGCATTGAGAAGATCAACAAGATCACAGGTATGGATATCACCTTTGTTACCTCCACGAACTCAGACGAAGAGAGTTATGAGTTATTGAAGGCTCTCGGGATGCCTTTCCAGAATTCGAAAAAATAATATATTCAAGATATAAGCAACAATGGCAAAAGAATCAGTAAAGGCCCGCGAAAGAAAAAGACAAGCATTGGTAGCCAGGTATGCCGAAAAGCGGGCTCAGCTTAAAGAAGCCGGCGATTGGGTAGGGTTGGATAAATTACCTCGCAACTCGTCTAAAGTGCGCTTGCACAACCGTTGCAAAATTACCGGACGCCCGAGAGGTTATATGAGGAAGTTCGGTATCTGCCGGGTATTGTTCCGGGATATGGCTTCTGAGGGGAAGATCCCTGGGGTAACCAAAGCAAGTTGGTAATTGATTTTAAATTCTCAGTAATTATACTTAACTTTGCACTCCTTTTTCAGGGGCGCTTAAACAAGTCATACAAAAATGGTAACGGATCCCATAGCAGACTATCTGACGCGAATCAGAAATGCCATAAAAGCAAAACATAGGGTGGTTGAGATACCTGCTTCAAATATAAAAAAGGAACTTACTAAGGTTCTTTATGACAAAGGTTATATTCAGAACTACAAGTTTGATGAAGCAGGTCCTCAGGGGACCATCAAGATAGCCTTGAAATACAACCCTGTAACGAAGCAATCGGCGATTGTGAGCTTGCAGCGTGTAAGTAAGCCAGGTTTGCGCAAATATTCCGGAGCGACTACACTTCCACGTGTACTCAACGGTTTAGGTACGGTGATACTTTCTACTTCAAAGGGAGTAATCACGGATAAAGAAGCAAAGACGCTGAATGTAGGTGGTGAGGTTTTATGTTTTGTTTATTAATTCATAAATACATTTAGAGATGTCGCGCATAGGAAATAAAATAATAGAATTGCCAGCAGGAGTTTCGATTTCTGTAGATGCAAGCAACGTGGTGTCTGTGAAGGGTGCAAAAGGCACGCTTACACAGAATGTAGACAGGGATATCACAGTTGAAGAGGAGGCTGGAGTGGTCAGAGTGAAGCGTCCTACAGAGCAGAAGCGTCACAAAGCGCTTCATGGTTTGTACCGTGCTTTGATCAGCAATATGGTTATAGGGGTGAGTACCGGCTATAAGATTGAGCTTGAGATAATCGGTGTGGGTTACAAAGCAGCTGCGAATAACAATGTGCTTGAACTTACTTTGGGTTATTCTCACAACATCTTTTTGATGATACCTACTGAGATCAAAGTGACAACTGTCACTGAAAAAGGACAGAATCCGAAGGTTATCCTGGAGGGTATCGACAAGGCGCTTATCGGAGCTGTAGCGGCGAAGATCAGATCATTGCGTAAGGTAGAGCCTTACAAAGGAAAAGGTATTCGCTTTGTGGGTGAGCAGGTGCGTCGTAAAGCTGGTAAATCTGCGTCTAAGAAATAATTTAAAATATTAAGGTAAAATATCATGGCGACTATAAAGAGCGACAGAAGGCAACGGCTAAAGTACCATATCCGGAAACGGATAAAGGGTACCGCGGAGCGCCCGAGGCTGACCGTATACCGTTCTAATACCAATATCTACGTTCAGTTGATTGATGACGAAAACGGGGTTACTCTTGTGAGTGCTTCATCACATGAGCTTGGAGAGAAAAAATGGAACACCAATGTAGGTGCTGCCGGCGAAGTGGGTAAGAATATTGCTCAGAAGGCCAAGGATGCGGGAGTAACCACTGTGGTTTTCGACCGTAACGGGTACCTCTACCACGGTAAAGTTAAAGCGTTGGCCGATGCAGCCCGTGAGGGTGGCCTTCATTTCTAAAAGGATAGATTCAAATAGATATGTCTCAGAATATAAGGCCTGTAAAGGTAAACGAATCAGAGCTAAAAGAGCGCGTTGTAGCAATCAACCGCGTAGCCAAGGTAGTAAAAGGCGGACGTCGCTTTAGCTTTTCAGCTATTGTAGTCGTTGGTGACGGTAAGGGTGTTGTCGGATACGGACTTGGTAAAGCCAATGAAGTAACAGATGCCATCACCAAAGGAATAGAAGATGCAAAGAAGAACCTGTTTCAGGTACCTTTGCTGAAAACGACTGTTCCTCACGAGATGATCGGCAAGTACAGCGGGGGCTTGGTTTTGATTAAGCCGGCTGCGCAGGGAACAGGCGTTCTGGCAGGGGGTGCGATGCGTGCCGTGCTGGAAGCAGCAGGTATCAATGACGTATTGGCGAAATCAAAAGGATCGTCAAACCCTCATAACGTGGTAAAGGCCACTGTGGATGCGCTTTTGAAGATGCGTGCTCCTCACCAGGTCGCTTTCCAGAGAGGTGTGAAATTGGACAAAGTATTTAACGGTTGATTTGTCTGTTAAGGATAATTCGGCTATAATTTGATAATAAGATGTCAAAAGTTCGTATTACGCAGGTCAGAAGTACTATCAAGCGTCCGGAGACGCAGAAACGTACGATCCAGGCGCTTGGTTTAGGTAAGATCAACCGCTCCGTAGAAAAGGAGAATACAGAGTCTATAGCGGGTATGATCCGTAAGGTGATTCACTTGGTTAGGGTAGAAGCTATTTAAAAGTTTATAAACATGAATCTTAGTACATTAAAGCCGGCAGCTGGTTCCGTTAAAGCAAACAAGCGTGTTGGGCGTGGAACCGGATCGGGAAGAGGTGGTACATCAACCCGCGGTCACAAAGGAGCTCAGTCCCGTTCGGGATACAGCGCCAAGCGTGGTTTCGAAGGTGGTCAGATGCCGCTTCAGAGACGTGTTCCTAAATTCGGATTTAAGAACATCAACCGCGTGGAGTACAAGGCGCTTAATCTTGATGTTATCCAGGCAGTATCAGAGAAGACAGGTTTGAGCCTCATTACTTTCGAAGTATTGTACGAGAATGGTCTTGTTGGTAAGAATGACCTCGTTAAGGTTTTGAACAGAGGAGAGTTGAAGTCAGGTGTTGAAGTTCATGCACATGGTTTTTCGGCTTCTGCAATTGAGTCTATCGAGAAGGCGGGTGGTAAAGCCGTGACTTTGTAATCCTTTGTATAGTTAAAATAGCCCTATACTGTAGGTAGTACAACCCTGGTAATATGAAAAGATTTATCGATACGATTAAGAATATTTTTTCAATAGAGGAGTTGAGAACGCGTATTCTCAACACTTTATTGTTTATAACTGTGTTCCGATTGGGATCGCATGTTGTACTTCCCGGTGTAGAGCCTGATAAGATGAATATATCTTCTTCAGGCTTGTTAGGCTTACTTGACACATTCCTTGGAGGAGCATTCAGTAATGCTTCTATTTTTGCATTGGGGATTATGCCTTATATCTCGGCATCTATCGCTATACAACTTCTGACGATGGCTTTGCCATATTTTCAGAAAATGCAAAAGGAAGGAGAGTCCGGACGTAAGAAGCTGAATCAGATTACCAGAGTACTTACGATTATTGTCACACTGGCTCAGGGGCTTACTTATTTGAACACCACGATTCCTGATGAAGCGCTGCTTGTCGATCGTGGTATTTTTACGG
>CAZAVR010000310.1:0-1490 GCA_964488435.1 uncultured Cytophagales bacterium
ACCCCTCCCGCGAAATTGGCGAGGCTTCCCTGGAGGGCGAGGCCGATAGCCAGACCTGCCGCGCCGAGAATGGGGATGAAAGAAGTGGTTTCCACTCCCAGGATGCCGGCGATGCTGATGAGCAACGCGATGTTCATGAAAACAGAAACCAGAGAGCTGATAAAGGGCTGCACGTCTCTGTCCAGGCCTTTTTTCTTCATCTGCCCGGAAAGAAACAGGCTGATTTGTCCGATCAGGAAGCGACCGACGATGAAAACAATGACGGTCAGGATGATTTTCCCTCCGTAGATAGTGCCAGCTGCAAGGAGCTGTTCTTTTAAGGCGCTGATGTTCATGTTTGGATATAGTTAATTGATTATCTGACTATTGAGACGTAGGCAGAGAGAAAATGTAACAGGGCTGATTTTCCTTGCGTAACTTTGCGCCGGTCAAACAAAATCAAGATTGAGCAGGTCAGTTCGCAAAAAAGGGAAAAAGAGGTTTTTCGTCAGAACAAATGTGTTGGTCTATTGTCTTATTCCTGTGCTTTCACTGCTGGGCTGGTGGTTGTTCAGGTCAAAGGGTAACGATTGGACTTATATCTCTGACTACGGGATACGCCTTCCGCTTAAATACGAGATACACGGGATAGATGTTTCCCACCACAATGCCAGAATCAACTGGGATAAGCTGAAAAAGTCGTTTTCAGGCGATGTGCACCTAGGATTTGTCTATATCAAAGCCACGGAGGGAGCCACGCATATAGACAGGGAATTTGAACGCAACTGGGCAGAGACGGAGAGGGTATCCATCAAGAGAGGCGCCTACCATTTTTACAATCCGCGTGTGCTCTCTGAAAGGCAGGCGAGGAACTTTATCAGTAATGTCAGCATGAAACCAGGCGACCTTCCTCCTGTGCTGGATCTGGAGGTGAATGCCGGTAAACCCGATGAAATCATCATCAATGGGGTGCGTAATTGGCTCAATATAGTAGAAAAGCATTATGGGATGAAGCCTGTCATCTATGTTAACGAGCATTACTACAAGAAGTATATCGCCGGAAACTTTGATGAATACCCCCTTTGGCTGGCCGGATATTCCCGGACACATCTTGATGATCTTGCGCAGGATGCACATGTGTTGTTCTGGCAGCACAGTGAGAAGGGGTGGGTGCCGGGTATCAAAGGTTTTGTAGATTTCAACGTTTTTCTTCACCCTAGGGAAGATTGGAGCATGTTCGATTGAAATAAGGTGCAAATTTTTCGTCCCCGGGCTGGGTCAACCGGAAATCATACACTAACTTTGTGCGATTTTTTTGTAAGCCATATAAAAGCATATCACCGTGCCCAAAAATCCAAATATAAAGTCAGTACTCATTATTGGTTCCGGTCCGATTATCATCGGGCAGGCATGTGAATTTGATTATTCCGGCTCGCAGGCCGCGCGCTCTCTGCGTGAGGAAGGGATTGAGGTAATCCTGATTAACTCCAATCCGGCTACGATCATGACGG
>CAZAVR010000310.1:1500-5407 GCA_964488435.1 uncultured Cytophagales bacterium
ATCCCATCAATGCGGATCATGTCTATCTTCGGCCGCTTGAGAAAAAGTATATCGTTGATATACTGGAGAAGCACAAGGTGGATGCCGTGCTTCCTACCATGGGCGGCCAGACGGCACTGAATCTTGCCATAGAATGTGACAAGGCAGGTGTCTGGAAAAAATACAATGTAGAAATTATAGGGGTAGATATCAATGCCATCGAGACTACCGAAGACCGGGAGAAGTTCCGGCTGAAGATGATCGAGCTGGGTGTGGGTGTTTGCAAAGGCCGGACAGCACGTTCTTTCCTGGAAGGGAAAGAAATTGCTCAGGAGATAGGTTTCCCGCTTGTGATACGGCCATCCTTCACACTGGGCGGCACGGGAGGAGGTTTCGTGGAGAAAGCAGAAGACTTTGATAAAGCGCTTACCAATGGTTTGCATGCCTCACCCGTACATGAGGTACTGGTAGAGCAGAGTGTGATGGGATGGAAAGAATATGAGCTTGAATTGCTGCGTGACGGAAGGGGTAATACCATCATCATCTGCTCGATAGAGAACTTTGATCCTATGGGTGTGCATACCGGTGACAGTATTACTGTGGCTCCCGCTATGACCTTGCCGGATACCTTGTATCAGAAAATGAGGGATCTTGCCTTCAAAATGATGAATGGAATCGGTCAGTTCGCCGGCGGATGTAATGTGCAGTTTTCGGTAAATCCTGAAACTGACGACATCATCGCTATAGAGATCAACCCGCGGGTGTCGCGTTCGTCGGCCCTGGCGTCCAAAGCTACAGGATACCCGATCGCGAAAATCGCGGCCAAAATGGCCATAGGCTATAACCTGGATGAGCTGATGAACCCGATTACCGGTAGTACATCTGCGTTTTTCGAACCCACGATTGATTATGTGATCGTTAAGGTGCCAAGGTGGAATTTTGATAAATTCCCGGGCTCGGATCGCAGCCTGGGTCTTCAGATGAAGTCGGTAGGTGAAGCCATGGGTATCGGAAGTAATTTCCAGGAGGCGCTTCAGAAAGCCTGCCAGTCGCTTGAAATCCGGAGAAATGGTTTGGGAGCGGATGGAAGAGAACTTCGGGATCACGAAGCGCTCAAGAAAAGCCTCGCTCATCCGAGCTGGAACAGGCTGTTTCATATTTATGATGCTTTCAAACTGGGACTTTCGTTCCAGACCATACAGTCGCTTACAAAGATCGATAAATGGTTCCTACGCCAGATTGAAGAGTTGATCGAGGTAGAAAGAGAAATCGAAAAGTATGAACTTGACGAACTTCCTCATGCCTTGCTGTTGAAAGCGAAACAGAAAGGCTATGCTGACAGGCAGCTGGCACATTTGTTGGGCGTTAAGGAAAGCCGGGTGTATGCGAGGAGGAATGAGCTTGGGATCAAACGCGTGTACAAATGCGTAGATACCTGCGCCGCCGAGTTCGCTGCGGAAACACCCTACTACTATTCCACATTCAACGCCACGCCCGAGAATCCGGACAATGAGTCGGTGGTAAGCAATAAGAAAAAAATTGTGGTCCTGGGGTCAGGTCCCAACCGTATCGGGCAGGGAATTGAGTTTGACTACTCCTGTGTTCATGGTGTACTGGCTTCCAAGGAATCCGGTTATGAGACCATCATGATCAACTGTAACCCCGAAACGGTTTCGACAGACCCGGATATATCCGACAAGCTGTACTTCGAGCCGGTATTCTGGGAGCACGTGTTTGACATTATTCAACACGAAAAACCGGAGGGGGTGATTGTACAGCTGGGTGGGCAAACTGCCCTTAAAATGGCGGAGAAATTTGATAAATACGGTATCAAGATCATTGGAACAAGCTTTCACTCGCTTGATCTGGCCGAAGACAGGGGACGTTTTTCATCCTTGCTGCGAGACCTGAATATCCCTTACCCACGCTTTGGCACCGTAAGAACTTCTGACGCGGCCGTGGAGCTCTCTAAGGAACTCGGTTTCCCGCTTCTTGTTCGCCCCAGCTATGTGCTTGGTGGTCAGAATATGAAAATTGTGATCAACGAACAGGAGCTTGAGCAGCATGTGATCAAAATTCTTCAGGACATCCCTGATAACAATATTCTTTTGGATCACTTCCTGGAGGGTGCAATCGAGGCGGAAGCGGATGCTATATGTGATGGAGAAAATGCTTACATCATCGGAGTCATGGAGCACATTGAGCCTGCTGGAATACATTCCGGAGATTCACATGCTACTTTACCCACCTTTGATCTGACCGAAGATGAGCTCCGTCAAATAGAAGAGCAGACGCATAAAATAGCCGTCGCGCTGCAGGTTAAAGGGTTGATTAACATTCAGTTTGCTGTGAAAAATGGTGTGGTGTATATCATTGAGGCCAACCCGAGAGCTTCCAGGACGGTTCCGTTTATCTGCAAAGCTTACCAGGAGCCCTACGTCAATTACGCTACCAAACTGATGCTGGGTGATAAGAAGGTCAGTGATTTTGATTTCAAACCTGTTAAGAACGGCTGGGCGATCAAAATTCCGGTATTTTCTTTCAACAAGTTCCCGAATGTAAATAAGGAGCTGGGCCCTGAAATGAAATCTACGGGAGAGGCCATATTCTTCATAGACAGCCTGGAAGACGAGTTTTTTCAGAAGGTTTACGGGGAGCGTAATCTTTACCTGAGCCGGTAGAAGCGGACATCTGATACTTCAATGCAAACGAGGCTTTCTTCAGGGATAGCCTCGTTTTGCTTGAAACCAAATATAATTCCGTTTGATGCGTGATTTATCACGTTGGGTTTAAAATTGCTGCTGTGGCTTCTAAATTATTTGGCGGAGATTATTTTTTGTTTTTTCTTGCAGAATAATATTCTGTTCTGCATTTTGGCTATCTCAATTGCCATTGGTGGATAGAAGGCCCAGATCTTCACAGTCAGTTTAATTCAGAGACCTCCAACCGTTAAAATATCCGCTGACTGGCGGACACGCAGCACTATTTTTTTTCGTTTTTATCACAAACTATAAAGACTTGCTAAAACGCATCCCCTATAAAGTCCGCAGATATAAGGTCAGTGTTTCCGAACCACCTGTCTTTTCTTTAGAAAGCTTTGCGCCGCTTCTTTTGCTGCTTGTGCTCAGCCTGGCAGCCCTGATTTATCACCTGATCCGCATCAGTTTCAACGAGCCCGTCGATTTTTCGATGGATTGGAATCTTTTTTTGAGTTGGATACCCTTACTGATCGCCTTCCTTACCAACCGCATCGCACGTTTTTCCAGCCGTAAGCCGTGGCTTGTCGGTATGCTTAGCTTTCTATGGCTTCTTTTTTTTCCGAATGCTCCTTACATGATCACAGACCTTGTCCACCTGTCGGTAGATTATGCAAGAGATCTCACATGGCATGACGTGATTATGTTGTTCTATTATGCAGATGTAAGCCTGATCAACGGGCTGGTTTCGATATATTGGGTACATGTAGCCTGGCTCCGTACCTATTCTAAGCCCGTAAGCAATGTGCTTCTGGTGATGAGTTTGGGTCTGGCGGGGGTTGGGGTATATCTTGGACGGATATTGCGATTGAACAGCTGGGATGTTTTGTCGCAGCCGGCCCTGCTGTTAAAAACGCTTATCCGGGCATTCGGGGATAGGACTGCTCTTGTATTAAGCGTGGAATTTGGACTTTTGCTCGGGGTGTTGTATCTTGTACTATGGTACCTTTTGCGATTCCGCATACGTCGCCGGAGTATTTGATTGAATTCTCTGTCTGGAGCTTCTGAGGGTTGTTTTTTGTAATGCATTCCGGGAGTTAACAATTTCTTAACATAGCACCGGAAAAGATTTACTAGCTTTGGCCCGAATATGAATTTACCTATATGTTTGGTTTAGAGACCGATATCTTTCTCCTGCTTGCCTTCTGTTTGTTTGCGGCATGTGCTTTTGA
>CAZAVR010000311.1:0-5370 GCA_964488435.1 uncultured Cytophagales bacterium
TGCTTTCACTTACTTTCTCGGATTTCGTGTCAACTCGGGAGAATATAAACTCATGGGCCTTGCACCCTATGGCAACCCGAAGTCACCAGATGTATCCAGATACATTGAAACCATCAAAAAAGAACTTATCACCCTGAACAGTGATGGGTCCGTCTGGCTGAATCAGGAATATTTTGACTACGCCACCGGTCTGAAAATGGTTAACGAATCCAAGTGGGAACAATTGTTCGGATTCAAAAAACGCAACCCCGAAGACAGCCTGGAAGCGGAGCATTGCAATCTGGGACTGGCTATACAACAGGTCACCGAAGAAGCCGTTCTCCTGATGGCTGCTGAAGCTAAACGGATCACAGGCGCCGATTCCATTTGCCTTGCCGGAGGCGTTGCACTCAATTGCGTTTCGAACGGAAAGCTTCAGAAGTCCAATATATTTAAAAATGTTTTCATCCAGCCCGCTGCAGGAGATGCAGGTGGTGCTCTGGGAGCTGCTTATGCGGCTTATCATATCTATTTTGGCGTCGACCGTAAGGTAACCACAGAAATGGACGCTATGCTTGGCTCCTATCTCGGCCCTACGTTTTCAGACCTTGACGTGGAGCTTACGGCAAAGAAATATGCTGCCGTTTACAAACACTTTACCGACTTTACCCAACTTACTGACCATGTAGCCAGGCTGCTTTCAGAAGGGAACGTTGTAGGATGGGTGCAGGGACGAATGGAATTCGGACCCCGTGCACTTGGCGGCCGCAGTATCCTGGGAGACCCGCGGAACTCAGAGATGCAGAAAAAGCTGAATCTTAAAATCAAATACCGCGAGTCGTTCAGGCCATTCGCGCCTTCAGTGTTGGCCGAAAATTGCGGAGACTATTTTGACTATGAAGGAATTTCCCCCTATATGCTTCTGGTTCACCCGGTAGCTGATCACAGGAGAAAACCCGTGCCTGAGGGATATGACGCTATGGATGTCAGGAATAAGCTGTATTTCGAGCGCTCCGACCTCCCTTCTATTACGCACATAGACTATTCCGCCAGAATACAGACCGTTCACAAGGAGACCAATCCCAGGTACTGGGAGTTAATCAACTCTTTCAAACAGCTCACCGGATATGGTGTCGTAGTCAATACCAGCTTTAACGTAAGAGGAGAACCGATCGTCAATACACCCAACGACTCCTATCGATGCTTTATGCGCACAGAAATGGACTACCTCGTGGTAGGCAACTATGTGTTCGATAAACGGGAACAGCCCGAATGGCAAGAGAAAGACAACTGGCAGGAAGAGTTTGTACTGGATTAAAAACCAGGAATGAAAAGGTTTAATCAATAGCATTTCGATGGTTTCCAAGATTCTCACCAGCCTGTTCAGGCTCCTGTTATTAGGTGTTTTTTTTATTTTTATATTTTTCCCTGACAAGTTTCTGCTGGAAATTTCATTTCCCGGGTTTCCACTGACTGACAATATCTATATACGGTTAACCAAGACTGTATTCTGGATATTCTTTATGGTGGAGATCGTACGGATCTTCTATTATGGAATTGTAAAAAGTCAAAAAAAGGGACTGGCGGCCAACGTATGGATGTTGGTTTTACCCGTCATATTACTCTTGATTACGCTTGAAGTCATTTTCATGTATATCCCGCAAAGCCACGAAGGGGTGCTTTCCAAAGCCTCCCAAATCTGGTGGACCAGGTATTGGAAACCCGTCAATACACTTGGGTACCGTGATCGGGAACCGGATACCCTGGGCCGCAAGACGAATGTACTCGTAGTGGGTGATTCCTTCGCCGCCGGGCATGGCCTGGAGCAAACCTCCGATCGCTTCTCGGATCAATTGGGGCAAAAGCTCGGAACTGATCGCTTTGCCGTCTATAACCTGGGGGTATCCGGCTCAGATACGCGCGACGAAGCCGACAGGCTCGAAAGGTATCCCGTCAAACCCAACGTAATCGTGCTCCAGTATTTTCTCAATGATATTGAAAAAGTAGGAAGGGAACACGGCCTGACACTCTCCGGAAGCGAACCTTACAGCGATCTGAAAGGACCAATGTCCATGATTGTAAAAAGATTCTATCTACCGAATTTCATCTACTGGCAGCTCCCCCATACAGGCTTTAGTACATTTGAGAAATTTGTCAGCACTTCTTATTCAGATTCGACGATCCTGAACGCACATCTCAGCGACCTTTCACGTATAATAAGATACAGAGACAGTACACGGGCCGAAATGTATGCTGTCATGATCCCATTTTTGTTTCAGCTGGAGAAAAGCGCAACTTATACCAGGCCTGTAGAGGAGTATTTGAGAAATAACGGGGTAACAGTAGTAACTTTGAATGACGAAATCGCAAAACTTCCTGAAAAGGACAGGATCGTCGGCCGGAATGACGCACATGGTAGTGCAAAACTCAACGCGCTTATTTCGGAAAAGCTTTTCAACACGATGAAAACGAAGGATAAAAATATACAATCTCAGAATTAATCATTCTATAACTATAATACGATGGACTTTCTACAAGACTTGCTTTCTTTCATGAAAGAAAGAAAAAAATGGTGGCTCGCACCTGTTATCCTGGTTCTACTCATTATCGGATTGATCATCGTAATCGGCGGAGGCTCTGCAGTAGCACCGTTCATTTACACCTTATTCTAAGACCTCATGAGCGCAGCAGAAAAAACCAAAGCACAATTGGTTATCGTGACGGGTATGCTTGTATTGTACTTCATATTCAAGGCGAGGTATCCCTGGTTTTTATACATCGGCGCAGGAGTTGGCGTGATCAGTCTCGCTGTTCCTGTCCTGGGCGACCTTATCGTCAAAGGATGGTACAAACTGGCTGAGATACTGGGTGCCATCAATGGAAGGATTCTCCTTTCGATTATTTTCTTTATTTTCCTGACGCCGATTGCACTCCTCTCAAGGTTGTTTGTAAAGAAGAATCCTCTTGCCTTGAAAAAGCAGGAAAGCGGCGGATCTGCCTTTACCGAACGTAACCATCTGTATACTGCGAAGGACATGGAGAATGTCTGGTGATTCACCTTCCGGGAAACACAAAGCGAGCGCGGCTGCCTTTTAGGCAGCCGCGCTCGCTTTGAAACCAAATAAAATTTCGAAATAATTAATATTTCAGTGAAAATTCTTAAAAAACAAAACTATTTTTTAACAAAATTTCACCCCTATTCAATTATCGACATTTTTCAGAATAATATTCTGTCGCCCATTATCAAGAGAAGAGGGTCGCTACAGATGTAACGACCCTCTTCTCTTGATAATGCTTCAATCACACTGCCTTAAAACGGCAGATCGTCATCCGTATCCTCTGTAAACGTAGTCACCGGAGGTCCGGAAGCAGCAGCGCCGGAAGCGCCCGCAGGAGATCCGCCTGCTCCATTCTTGTCCACTTTCCACGCCCTCACCTCTGTGTACCAGCGTCCGTTATATTCACGACTTTCAACATCAATCGAAGCGGTGACTGAATCGCCTGTCTGAAGCGCGTTCTGATCTATTTTATCACCCCATGTCGAGATACACACTTTGCGGGGATATTGGGAGGGTACCTCCAGAATAAATTCCTGCTTCCTCCACACACCATTCTTCCCCTGCCCGGTTACTTCGGGCAATATCGCAATGACTGTACCTGATAATTCCATTCTATATTCGTTAAATTGGTAAAAAACGTCCAAACAAAATTACCTTTTTTGACAGGAAAATCAAATCTAATCTTCCCTCATTTTTACGGTATATCCGGAGCGCCTGAACTCCCCACCCGGAGGTCCCGCTTATTACTCACAAAGAGAGGCATACAAGTTTTAATTTGTATGCCCCGGAGTTACTCTATGAATTCAATTACCCGAACCCGTTGTCAGGCATTAACTGACTTACGGATAATATTCAGCGCTGATCCGGCTTTGAACCATTCGATCTGCTGCTCATTATATGTATGATTAACAGGGAAAGATTCAGACGTTCCGTCTGCATGATTCAGCACGATGGTCAACTGCTTACCAGGGGCAAAAGAAGTCAGTCCTGTGATATCAATAGAATCGTCCTCCTGTATCTTGTCGTAATCGGAAGGATTCTCGAAAGTCAAAGCAAGCATGCCCTGCTTTTTCAGGTTGGTTTCGTGTATCCGTGCAAAAGACTTCACCAATATAGCTCTCACGCCAAGGAAACGTGGCTCCATAGCCGCATGCTCCCTTGAAGATCCCTCACCGTAGTTTTCATCTCCCACTACTATGGAACCTATACCTGCCGCCTTATAGTAACGCTGCGTGGCAGGAACCTCCCCATACTCACCGGTAAGCTGGTTTTTGATGGCGTTGGTTTTTTCATTATAATAGTTCACTGCCCCGATCTGTAACATGGGAGCTGAGATAGGCGCCACGACTTCTATTTTTGCTTATGATGAGAAGAGTGAGGCTTACCTGAGAAACACAGGACGAGCAGAAATTGCAGATGCTGCGAATGCAGTGAAGGCCCATTTGAGATCAGATCCGGAAGTATATGAGAACCCCGCACCGTACTATGATCAGCTTATAGAATTGGATCTTTCTACACTGGAACCACATGTAAACGGTCCGTTTACACCGGATCTGGCGTGGCCATTGTCCAAATTCGCTACTGCGGTGCGTGAAAACGGCTGGCCTGAGCAACTTTCTGTAGGGCTTATCGGTTCCTGTACCAACTCTTCCTATGAAGATATCAGCCGCGCGGCATCGCTTGCCCAGCAGGCGGTAGATAAGAAATTGAAGGTTACGTCAGAGTATACCATCACGCCGGGGTCGGAGCAGGTGCGTTATACTGTGGAAAGAGATGGTTTCCTTGATACTTTTGCCCAGATAGGCGGTGTGGTACTTGCCAATGCCTGCGGACCATGTATCGGACAATGGGCAAGACATGGTGCGGAAAAAGGAGAGAAAAACTCAATCATCACCTCATTCAACCGGAATTTCTCCAAGAGAGCGGACGGTAATCCCAACACGCACTCTTTTGTAGCTTCTCCTGAGGTGGTTACTGCACTGGCTATAGCCGGTCGTCTTACTTTTGATCCCAGAACCGATACGCTTGTGAATACCGATGGTGTTGAGGTGAAACTGGACGAACCAAGCGGGCTGGAATTGCCGCCTAAGGGGTTCGCCGTGGAGGATGCCGGATACCAGGCTCCTGCAGAAGACGGAAGTACTGTAAAAGTTCTGGTAAGTCCTACCTCCGATCGCCTCCAGCTTCTGGAGCCTTTCGCTGAGTGGGAAGGTACAGATCTTAGCGGGCTTAAACTTTTAGTGAAGGCCAAAGGCAAATGTACCACTGACCACATTTCAATGGCAGGCCCCTGGTTGAAGTACCGCGGACACCTTGATAATATCTCGAACAA
>CAZAVR010000312.1:0-5331 GCA_964488435.1 uncultured Cytophagales bacterium
TGAAGAAGTAGCGGCCATGGCGGGCTTTATTGTATCGCCGGAAAATAGTTTTTCGACGGGATTTATTTACGATATATCAGGTGGCAGAGCCACTTATTAGTTTTGTTATGAAAAGAAAGAAAGTAGTGGTTTTGGGAGGTTCCTCGGGCATAGGGAAGGCGATAGCCGAACGCTTTTCGAAAGAAAGGTGGCAGGTAATACTGGCGTCCTCAGATCAGTCCAAGCTTGATACGGCCCTGGCCGGGTTAACCGGGACAAACCACGAAGCCATACGCGTAGACATTCGGGATGAAAGCCAGGTGTTGGCCCTTTCCGTGCATATAAAGAAAAAATATGGTGATTTTGACGTGCTGATAAACAGTGTAGGGGTTTCGGAAAGTATGCCGGTGCTGGAAAATGATTTCCCTGAATGGGATAACGCCCTTCAGGTAATGTTATATGGAACGGTGAAAAGCTGTCGGATACTGGTTCCACTTATGAAAGAAGGCGGTCGCATTATTCACATTACGTCCATCCACGACCGACGCGTGGAGCGGGGCAATTCTGCCTATGGAATGGCCAAGGCCGCGATTACACAGTTTACCCGTTCACTTGCGCTGGAGCTGGCGTCAAAGGGCATTCTTGCCAATACGATAGCGCCGGGATTCGTCGATACGCCTATGTCTGTCGATTGCGAGGGGCAAAATGAGCTTGAAACCGAATGGTTTTATGAAAATTACATAAAGTATGATCATTTGCCGCTGAAACGCGCAGGCCAACCTGCTGAAATTGCAGGGGTAGCATGGTTTCTAGCCGGGCCTGATGCTTCTTACATTACCGGGTCAGTAGTGACGGTGGATGGAGGTTTAACGATTACGTTTTAAAGAGAGAAATCAGGGTAACCAATTTTATCTAAGTAAGATACAACAAAAAAGTATATTTTCAAAATTACGGCATAAGAATTTTGAACACTGTACGGTTTTCATTCGGATCCTTCGCAGGTGGTTCTTTCGGAATAATAACCGTCTTTTCTTTAATAGTCTGCACAAATTATCTTTTCTTTTTTGGACTGGCACAGGTTTAGACTTCTGTTCTGCTGCTATCAGAGTAAAAATTCAGATAACTTCCTTATCTTTTGCCGTTTAATAAAATTTCTGGCAATTTTGCTTTCTTTGGCATAGAAATGCTGTGTTTTGAAACGGAAGGAGGAGCGGTGAATCTTTAGATCTGTCGTTTGCCCAGGACATTCAAATATAACGGACCGCTTATGCTGATATACAGGTTGCCGAATGACTATATGCAGGCTTACAAGAAGATACCCTGGCGTCAAATTTTAGGTTCAGTACCCGGACACCTGAGCAGATTTTTAGATATTTGCCCGAAAAGAAGTGTTTAATTTGGGTTGTTTAAAGTCCGCCGACTTTTAAAGTGGTCTCTCAGGAGGCGGGTGTCTCTTGGTTTATTGTCAATGTTAAGAGTTCCTTCTGATATAAGTGCTTCAGAGTTTGAGTCATTAAAGATTCAGGACATGACTTTCGTTGCCTACCGGAACGAAGTTTATCCCTCAAAGTATGATGTCTTTTTTGAGGAGCATGCCGTGATTGTGGTGCTTGAGGGAGATAAAAAATTTACGAGTCCCACACAGGAGGTACGAGTAAGCAAGGGGGATATATTGTTTGTCCAGCGGGGCTTTTATCTCATGTCGGAATCTATCAACGAGGCCTACAAGAGCCTTGTTTTCTTTTTTGACGAAAAGCTTTTGAAGGAGTTTGTAGGTATGCATTCAGAGGTGTTCGATGCAGAAACCCTGACGCTTGACAATCCGATTCTTTTGCTTCAGGCCGACGATAATTTCGAGAAGTTTATCCAATCCGTTTTCCCGTATTTTCATTCTCGCACGCATCTCAAAAACCATTTTCTGCGTCTTAAGTTTCAGGAATTGCTTTTACATCTCCTTGAACTGAATACATCCGGGGTACTTTCCAGGATATTATACAGACTTTACAAAGGAGAAAAGGCGGATCTGAAGTTCCTGATGAACAGTTATTATCTTAAGCCACTTACATTAAACGAATTGGCCCGATTGTCCGGGCGGAGTCTTTCTGCTTTCAAGCGCGATTTTCAGGAAGAATTTGATGCCTCCCCGGCATTGTGGATTAAAAATAAGCGGCTGGACTACGCCGACTTTCTTCTGAGAAACAGCGCAAAAAATGTATCTGAGATTAGTACCGAAATCGGCTACGAAAGTGTGTCGCATTTCATCAAATCCTATAAGGAACGTTTTGGTTTTACGCCAAAACGGCATATCTGAGCGTTATTTAATGCCACATACCGCCCAAATTATCTCTCCAAACTAAAATCGCTATTTTTTGAGCGTTTTCCGTTATAAGAGTTGTTGTATTTCTGAAGTAATTTGTATCCTCATTATTGTGGAGGATATGCCTGCATGAAATGAGGTTTTTCCCAAGTTGTTAACTGATAAGCAAGCCGAAATTAATACTGAAAAATATGAGTAATCAGCCAAGTACATTGTTCGACAAAGTGTGGGATGCCCACGTAGTCCGCAAAATTGAAGACGGGCCGGACGTTTTTTTTATTGACCGGCATTTTATACATGAGGTAACGAGCCCGGTGGCGTTTTTAGGATTGGAGAGCCGTAATATCGGCGTCATGTATCCTGAGCGTACGTTCGCTACTGCGGATCACAATACGCCGACCATTAACCAGCATTTGCCTGTGAGCGATCCGCTTTCTGCAAATCAGTTGAAAGCTTTGGAAGAGAATTCAGCCAAATATGGTATTTCTCACTGGGGACTCGGAAACGCGCGGAACGGGATTGTGCACGTGGTGGGACCTGAGAATGGTATAACCCTTCCGGGAATGACCATCGTTTGCGGGGACTCACACACGTCGACGCACGGTGCATTCGGGGCTATTGCTTTCGGTATAGGTACTTCGGAGGTGGAGATGGTCTTGTCCTCCCAGTGTATCATGCAGCCTAAACCTAAAAAAATGCGGGTAAATGTAAATGGTACATTAGGGAAAGGCGTGACGCCCAAAGATGTAACGCTTTACGTGATTTCGAAATTGACCACCGCCGGAGCTACGGGATACTTTGTAGAATATGCTGGCGATGTGTTCAGGAACATGACCATGGAAGGTCGGATGACGGTTTGCAACATGAGCATTGAAATGGGCGCACGCGGAGGTATGATTGCACCCGATCAGACGACATTCGACTATATCGAAGGACGTGATCAGGCACCGAAGGGAGAGAAATGGGAGGAGGCCCTTGCTTATTGGAAGACGCTTAAAACAGATGAGGGAGCTACCTTTGACAAGGAGTATACCTTCGATGCTGCTGATATAGAACCCATGATCACCTATGGTACCAATCCAGGTATGGGGCAGGGCATATCCAAAGCGATACCAACCTCCGGAGAGGTGGAAGGCGGGAAGGCATCATTCGAGAAGTCGCTTAATTATATGGGATTCCAGGAAAGTGAATCCATGTTAGGTAAAAAGATAGACTACGTATTTATCGGTAGCTGTACCAATGGACGTATCGAGGACTTCAGGGCATTTGCTTCTATTATCAAAGGACGGAAGAAGGCGGATCATGTAACAGCCTGGGTTGTTCCTGGTTCACATATCGTGGAGGCACAGATCAGGGAAGAAGGTATTCTTGATATTCTGACAGACGCAGGTTTTGAGTTGCGTCAGCCTGGCTGTTCTGCCTGTCTGGCCATGAACGATGATAAGATCCCTGCCGGAAAATACGCAGTCAGTACTTCTAACCGGAATTTTGAGGGGCGGCAAGGTCCCGGGGCCAGAACATTGCTGGCCAGTCCATTAGTTGCGGCAGCAGCAGCAGTAACTGGTGTGGTGACGGATCCGAGGGAGTTGTTGTAGTAGTAGGCAATAAGCAATAAGCTGTAGGCTGTAGGCTATAGCCTACAGCTTATTACAAAACATAAACAAAAACGAAATGGCATACGATAAATTCACTATATTAAAAAGTACAGCAGTTCCGCTGCCTATTGAGAATGTCGATACGGATCAGATTATACCTGCGCGTTTCCTTAAAGCTACCAAGCGCGAGGGATTCGGAGACAATCTTTTCAGAGACTGGAGGTTCAATGGTGACGATACCCCCAAGCAGGATTTTGTGTTGAACAACCCTATTTATTCCGGGAAGATCCTTGTTGGCGGACATAATTTCGGAAGCGGTTCCAGTCGGGAACATGCTGCCTGGGCGATCTATGATTACGGTTTCCGTTGTGTGGTGTCCAGCTTTTTTGCTGATATTTTCAAGGGTAACTCGCTGAATATCGGGATACTACCGGTACAGGTGTCTCCCGGGTTTCTGGATAAGATTTTTCAGGCGATAGAGGCTGATCCGAAAACGGAGCTCGAAGTAAGTCTGCCTGATCAGAAAATTACCATCCTGAGTACCGGAGAGAGCGAGTCATTCGATATCAATGGCTATAAGAAGCACAACCTCATGAATGGTTTTGACGATATAGACTATCTTCAGGCCATGAAGGGGGAAATCCAGGAGTTTGAAAAGGCGAGGATATATTGATCAGGGCTGCTATAGGGTTTAGTCCCACGCCTATAGCGTAAAGCATATAGATTACAGCCTAAAGCATAGCGCCTATAGCATAACGCATATAGCCTAAAAGCATACAATAATGAACGAGCGCCATATAGAAATAATGGACACGACGCTTCGCGACGGTGAACAAACCAGCGGCGTATCGTTTTCTGCATCCGAAAAACTCACGATTGCGCAGCTTTTGTTGCAGGAAGTGAAAGTGGACCGCATAGAAGTAGCCTCCGCCCGGGTTTCCGAAGGAGAATTTCAGGCAGTCAGGAAAATTACCGACTGGGCTAAGGCGAATGGATTCTGGGATCAGGTAGAGGTTCTCACATTTGTGGATGGCAGAGCGTCAATCGACTGGATGCTGGAAGCCGGAGCCAGGGTGATGAACCTGCTCACTAAGGGGTCACTCAATCATCTTACTTACCAGTTGAAGAAGACGCCGGAGGAACATTTTGCGGATATACGGCAGGTCGTGGAACGTGCCGCCGACTCGCATATAGATTGCAATGTTTACCTGGAAGACTGGAGCAATGGTATGAGGAATTCTCAGGAGTATGTTTTTCAGTCGCTCGACTTTCTGACATCCCTCCCTGTAAAGCGGATCATGTTACCCGATACGTTGGGAATCCTGACACCCGTAGAGTCCTATACCTTTATAAAGACTATAGTAGACCGATATCCTGAAAGCCATTTCTTTTTGTCTCCGTCGGCGTGTATACCGGCGGTTTGTGTGAATACATGCTCCC